>JADLDF010000048.1 GCA_020846815.1 Gammaproteobacteria bacterium
AGGCCGGCGTTGCCACCGCCGACGACGATCAGATCCCAGCGATCGTCCTTGCCGGCTGCGCGCGTCAGACCCGGAAGACCGAGTGCCGCGATGCCGGTGATTTTCAGGAAGTCGCGCTTCGAAAGTGGCGAAGCGCTGCCGCCGTCGCCGGATGCGGCGACGAGCTCGCGGTCGTGGTTCATCGTGACGGCCCCCCAGCCCGTGGATGCGCTCGTGTCCCGCGGTCGCCATCGCGGCCGCGCCGGCTAGATTGACAGAGGTTCGCTGGGCAGTACATCTCGCCGCCACGGCTTCGCGGCCGGCGTTCGCACCGTGCGACGAGGCGCCTGAGACGCGGGGCGGGACGCCGTGGTGATGTGATACAAGGCGCCGCATGAGCTCTCCCACCGATGCGCGCAGCAGGGATGCTTCCGTCCCGGTCGTGCCGCACCGCAGGCACAAGCTGGTCGCGCTGCACCACCAGATCTACCTGACGCTGCGCAACGAGCTGATCCGCGGTCACTACGGCGGCGCGAACGGCCGCACGCCCGCGCCCCTGCCGGCCGAGCACGAGCTCGCGTCGCAGTTCGAAGTGTCGCGGGTCACGGTGCGGCGCATCGCGCGCGACGCCCGGGGCGGAGCCGTCGAGTATTTCGAGGCGCTGACGCGGCCGGATCTCTTTTCCTACAGCTTCCGCTTCGGTGCAAACTCGCGCTAAGGTCGGGGTGCGCACCACGGGCCAGAGACGGATCCGATGAGCTTCCACTCCCGACTCCTGTTCGTTCCCGCCACGGCGCTTTTCGCAGCGGGCCTGCCGGCGCCCGCCGTCGCGGTCGAGCTGCAGACGCTGCAGCAGGCCCAGCAGAAGCTCGCGCCCGGCGCGACGCTGACGCCGGCGGATTTCAAGCTCTCGTCCGACGACCACGCGCTGCTCAAGCAGCAGTACAAGGTGCCGTCGATGCGGCCGGCGGTGAAGGCCTGGCGCGTCTCGACCGGCGGCTGGCTGTTCCTCGACCAGGTTTACGGGCGCGACGACATCGTCACCTACCTGGTCTCGATCGGTGATGACAACAAGCTGCGCGGGCTCGAGGTGCTGGTCTGCGCCGACGGCTACTGCGACCTGTTCACGCAGGAGTGGCGCGCGAACCTCGTCGGCCGGACGCATGGCAAGTGGATGCCCGAGGACGTCGTGCCGATCGTCTCGGGCGCGACGCTGTCCTGCGAGCACATCGCCCAAGGCGTGAAAAAGCTGCTCGCGATCCATGCGCGCTTCATGGTGTCGCAGTTGCGGATGCCGTAGACGGTGATTGTCAAGCGGTAGCGCTCCATATCTCGCCGCGAACCGGCCACGCCGTCCGCGCGGCGGGAGTGTCGGCCCGCCCGTCGATGGCGAAGATATACTGCGCGCCCGTTTTTTTCGCCCGGTCGATCGCGATGTGGTTCAGGAATCTGGTGGTCTATCGCCTGCCGGCGGGCTGGTCGACGTCGGCCGCGCAGCTCGAGGAAGCGCTGTCGGGCGCGCGTCTGCGGCCCTGCAGTCCGCTCGAGATGCAGAGCCGCGGCTGGGTCGAGGCCGCGCCGGATGGGCGCCTGGTCCATGCGCTCGCGGGGCACTTGCTGATCGCGCTCGGCACCGAGCAGAAGCTGCTGCCGGCATCGATCGTGCGCCAGGTCGCCAAGGAGCGCGCAGTCGAGGTCGCGGCCGAGCAGGGCCATCCGGTCGGGCGGCGGCAGATGCGCGACATCAAGCTGCGCGTGCTCGAGGAACTGCGCGCCCGCGCGCTGACGCGGCGGCGCGTCACGCGCGCCTGGATCGATCCCGAGGGCGGGCGCTTCGTGGTCGAGGCCGCCGGCGCGGCGCGCGCCGAGCAGGTCGTCGAGGCGCTGCGCATGGCGCTCGACAGCTTCGCGGTGCAGCCCCTGAAGGGCGAGCGCACGCCGCAGACGACGTTCGCCGGCTGGCTGCGCCACGGTGACCTGCCGCCGCGCTTCAGCATCGAGCCCGATCTCGAGCTCAAGGCGCCCGACAAGGCCCGCGGCTCCATCCGCTACAACCGCCATCCCTTCGATCCGCGGCAGGTGCAGTCGCTGCTCGCCGGCGGGCTGCTGGTGACCCGGCTCGGCCTGAGCTGGCGCGACCGCGTCGCCTTCGCGGTCAACGACAAGCTCGAGTTCAAGCGCGTCGAGCTGCTCGACGTCGAGAGCGACGCCGATGCCACCGGCGCCGCCGATGGCGAAGACGCCGCCGACGAGGCGGCGCGCTTCGACGCCGACTTCGTGCTCATGACCGGCGAGCTCGCAGGTCTGCTGGCCGAGATCGATGCTGCCAGGGGGCCAGGGGCCGGCGTGCTGGCGCAGCGGGCCGCCTGAGCCGCGGCGCCGATTCCCGCCGCAGCCGTCGGATCCGGCCGATGGCGCACGGCGCCGCCGTCGGGTTACCTTCCGGAGGGTCTGGCGCCTGCTTTGCCAGGAGGGCAACGATGACTGCACCAGGGAAGATCCTGCGCCGGCTGGCTGCACCCGTGCTGCTGCTGGCCGCGACGCTGACGGGAGCGCAGGCGGGCGCCGCGCCTTCGCTGCGCGTGGTCACGGTCGCGGAGGGCATCGAGATGGGCTGGGCCTTCCAGTTCCTGCCCGGCGGCGATCTGCTCGTGACCGAGCG
>JADLDF010000049.1 GCA_020846815.1 Gammaproteobacteria bacterium
ACGTCGCCTATCCGGCCGTCGACGACGTGCCGGCCAGCATCTCCAGCCGCTGGATCCGCGGCGTGCTGCGCGGCCAGATGCGCTTCCAGGGCGTGGTGTTCGCCGACGACATGTCGATGGCGGGCGCGGCCTCGGTCGGCGGCATAGTCGAGCGGGCCACGCGCGCGCTGGCCGCGGGCTGCGACGTGCTGCCGGTCTGCAACCACCGCCCGAGCGTGCTGGCGTTGCTCGACGGCCTCCAGCACCGCCCGGACCCGGCCTCGGCGCTGCGCCTCGTGCGGCTGCGCGGCAAGGGCCAGCACACGCGCGCCGAGCTGCTCGCCTCGACGGCGTGGCAGCAGTGCCGCGACGCGCTCGAGCGGTGCATGAAGCCGCCGGCGCTGAGCTTGAGCTGAGGCAGCTTCGACAAGTGAGTTCCGGCGTGATGTGGGGGTTGAGGTGCTGCTCTGCGGGCAGCGTGATGTTGAAGCCTATCGTCGGCGCCCCGGCCTCGTGGGCGCCACGATTCGCGGACTGAGCGGGTCAGGAGCCATTGCCAACACTCGAAGAGGCCGCCACCGGGCCGCCCCCCAGGGATCGATAGACGGCGATGAACTGCGCCTGCGCCCGGCCCTCGCTCGACACCAGGTCGCGCCGCGCCTGGATATCCGTACGCTGTGCGTCGATGACAGTGAGAAAATCGCTCAGCCCGGCCCGCTCTCGCACCGCGGCGAGTCGATAGACATCGGCGCTGCTCTGCGCTTTGATCGACAGGCGGCGCTGCCGCTGCTGCTCGGCGGCGTAGGCGGTCAGCGCATCGTCGATCTCCTGCCAGGCCCGCAGCACCGTGTGCTGGAAATCGATCGCGGCTTCCTGCTGCCGCAACTCGCGCAGCGTGACGGTCGCGCGCCGCCGACCGCCGTCGAAGATGGGCAAGTCCAGGCTCGGCCCGATGCTCCACAGGCGGGTGCCCCACTCGCCGAACTTTGCCGCTTGGTAGGACTCCAGCCCGGCGCGAGCACCCAGCCGGATGCTCGGGTACAACTGTGCCTGTGCCTCCCCGATGGCAGCAGTGGCCTGATGCAGACGTGCCTCCGCGGCGCGAATGTCAGGCCGCCGTGAAGCCAGCTCCGACGGCAGGCCCAGCGTGTAGTCGGGCAGGACCGGCGCGTTCAGCGCTCGTGTCGCGGCCAGCTCTTCGGACAATTCGCCGGGACGCAGTCCCAGGAGCAGCCCGATGCGATTCTTGGTCTGGGCCTCCTGCTCCAGCAGTGCCGGCAACTGTGCTTCGAGATTGGTCAGTTCCAGCCGTTGCCGCTCCAGATCGAGATCGTTGACGAGGCCATGCTTCTGCCGGGAAGCCATCAGGCGAGTTCTTTCGGTCAATGCGTCGATGTCGTCCCGCGTGAGCCGCAGCAGTCGCTGGTTCGTTCTCAGCGACACATAGGCCCCCGCCAGTTCGCTCGCGATGGCCACCCGCGCCTGGTCGAGCAAGGCTGCGGATGCGGCGACGTCGGCATCGGCGGCCTCGACGGCCCGGCGCACACGTCCCCATAGATCGATCTCCCAGGACAGATCGAGGCCGGCTTGATGCTGGGTAAACGGTTCGGACAGGGTGCCCGCAACGGTATCGCGGTTGCCGGGCGAAGTGATGTCCAGCATGCGCGTGCCCACGGCGTACTCGCTCTGACGTTGTCGAGTCGCACCGGCCAGGAGCTTGGCTTCGGGCGTCTGCTGACTGCTCGTGATATCACGCTGCGTGCGCGACTGCGCGTAATGCAGCGCCGCCGTGCGCAGGTCTGGGTTCTGCGTGAGGGCCTGCTCCTGCAGCCGGTTCAGGATCGGATCGTTGAAGGCCTCCCACCACCGATCCTGTGGCGAGCCCTGCAGGCCGACACTGCGCGGCAGTTCATGCCCCGCACCGGTCCAGCTCGTCCAATCGGCGGGTGCAGGCGTCTGCGGGCGTTGGAAGTCGGGTCCCACCGCCGTGCAGGCGGCCAGCAAGACAGCCAGCGAGCCGGCAGCCCAGGTCCGTGATGAAGCGGATGGATAGGTTTTGGACATGGCTTCTCTCGCTAGGCCAGTCGATTCCTAAACAGCCACGCCGCGACAGGCAGCGTCACCGTCGCGACGGCCACCATGGGCCAGAAGTCGGTGTAGACGTCCCCCCAACCCGCGCCCTCCAGATACACGCGCCTCACCAGATCGATGGCGAAGCGCAGCGGGTCGGCATAGGTCAACACCTGCAGCACCGGCGGCATGTTGGCGACGGGGGTGATGAGGCCGGACAACAGCATCAGCGGCATGAGCAGCACGAAGGTGTAGACCATGGCCTGCTGCATGTTGAGCGACAGCGCGGAAACCGACAGCCCGATCCCCACACACGCCGTTGCGAAGAAGGCCAGTCCGGCAAACAGCAGCAGCGCGGACCCGTTGAAGGGAATGCCGAACCACCACAGCGAGACGGCGAAGATCAGGCTCGCCTGGAACAGGCCGATGGCGATCGAGGGCAAGGCCTTGCCGACCAGGATCTCCATCGGGCGCAGCGGCGTGACGAGCAACTGGTCGAAGGTGCCCTGCTCGCGTTCCCGGGCAACCGACAGCGACGCGATCAGCAGCGTCTGGATCATGCTCAGAGCAGCGATCAGCGCCGGAATGATGTTCCAGCGCGATTCCAGGTTCGGGTTGAACCAGGCGCGGGTCTCGATGCCGACGCTGGGAGTGGATGTCTGCCCCGAGGCGCTCATACGGGCAGCATTGAACTGCGCGATCAGCGTTCCCAGGTGACCGGCGGCCATGTTGGCAGTCGTCGAGTTGCGTCCGTCGAGGACCAGTTGCAACGGTGCACTGCCGTCCGCGACCAGGCGTGCATCGAAGTCCGGAGCGAAGTGCAGCACCAGCAGCGCCTGACCGTCGTCGATGACGTGTGCGATGTCGCTCGCATTGCGCAGGCTCGCGGCATGGATGAAGACGCCGGAGCCATCGAGGCGCGCGATCAGTTCCTTCGAGGCCTCGCCGCGGCCTTCATCGAGCACGGCATAGGGCACGTGGTTGAGATCGTAGGTCGCCCCGTAGCCGAAGATGAAGGACTGCAGGATCACGGGCACGATCAGGATGACCCGGTTGGCCGGGTCCTTGAGGATGGCCAGCACCTCCTTGCGGAACAGGAAGGCGATACGGCGCATCGTGGCGGCGAATTCGTTCAGGAAGTTCATGGCTCAGCGATCCAGGCTCTTGCGCGTGCGCAGCCAGGCGCCGGCGATGAGCACGATCGCCTCGATGCCCAGGATGGTCCAGTTGCGCAGGATCAATGAGAAGTTGTCGCCGGCCAGGAAGCTCATTCGGGTCAACTCGACGAAGTAGGTGGCGGGCAGGATCGACGCGATGCCCCGGATGACGGTGGGCACGTTGTTCAGGTCGAACAGGAAACCCGAAAGCATCAGCGCGGGCAGGAAGGTGGCGATGACCGCCACCTGACTCGCCAGGAACTGATTGCGCGTGAGCGCGGAAATGAGCAGGCCCAGGTTGAGCGCGACGATCAGGTAGAGCATCGAGCTCGCCAGCAGCACCCACAGCGAGCCGTTCAGCGGCACCTCGAACAGGCCGCGCGCAGCGACGATACACAACAGCAGGCCGAGCAGGCCCACGCAGAAATAGGGAATGATCTTGGCCAGCAGGATTTCCAGCGAGCGCACGGGGGTCACGAACAACGCCTCCAGCGTGCCGCGTTCCCACTCGCGCGCGACGACCATGGAGGTCAGGAAGCTGCCGACCAGGGTCATGATGAGCACGATGAGGCCGGGCACCAGATACCAGGTGCTGGAGTTGGCGGCGTTGAACCACATTCGATCGACGACCTGCACGCCCGGCGCCGGCACGATGCGGCCCGCCCGATCGGCCTGATGCTCGCTCCAGCGTATGATGGCCGAGGACACGTAGGCGCGCAGGCTGGCGGCCATCGTCGCGTCGGTTCCATGCAGCAGCAGTTGGACCTTGGCCTCGCCCTGGGCGAGGCGGCGCGAGAAATCGACGGGAACGCGAACGATGGCATCCACGCGGCGGGCACGCATCAAGCCTTCCGCTTCAACCATCGTCGTGACATAGGTCGGACGGAGGTAGTCCGAGCCGCTCAGACCGGCGATCACGTCGCGGGCGGTGGGCGAGCCGTCTTCGATCACGATGGCCAGCGGCGCATGGCGGATGTCGAGCGACAAGCCATAGCCGAACAGCAGGATCAGCAGGATCGGCAGGAACACGCTGATGGCGAGGTTGCTGCGGTCGCGCAGCAGCTGGTGGAATTCCTTGACCGTCAGGGCCCGCAGGCGGCGCCAGAAGCCGCCGGAGAACGTGGGCGCGGTGCGCATGTCGGTGTTCGCCATCACGCTGTCGATTCCTCGGCGGCCAGCCCGTGGGCGCGCGCCTGCTCGACGATGCCCATGAAGGCGGCGTTCATATCGGCGGTGCCCGGAGCCTCGGCACGTACTTCGTTCGGAGTGCCGAGGGCCAGCAGGCGCCCCGCGTCCTGGATCGCGATGCGATCGCAGTATTCGGCTTCTTCCATGAAGTGCGTGGTGACGACCACGGTCGTTCCCGCGGCCGCCAGCGCCGTGATGCGCCGCCAGAATGCGCGCCGGGCGAGCGGGTCGATGCCGCTGGTCGGCTCATCCAGGAACAGGATGTCCGGTTGGTGCAGCAGCGCGGCCGCCATGGCGAGCCGCTGCTTGAACCCGCCGGGCAGCCCGCCGCTGCGGCCATCCCTATGCGTCTGGAGATCGAACTCGTCCAGCGCCTGCTCGACACGCTGGCGCAGCGCGGCACCGCGCAACCCGTAGGCACCGCCGAAGAACGTGAGGTTCTCGACGGCAGACAGATTGCCGTAGAGCGCGAATTTCTGCGACACGTAGCCCACGCGTCCGCGCGCAGCGGCGCGGGCGGTACGCAGGTTGTAGCCGGCCACTTCCAGGAATCCGCTCGTCGGCGGCAGCAGGCCGCACAGCATCCTGAACATCGTGGTCTTGCCCGCGCCGTTGGGGCCGAGCAAGCCGAAGATTTCGCCGCGCCGCACCTGGAACGAGACGTGGGCGACCGCCACGAAATCGCCGAAGCGCCGGACCAGGTCACGGACTTCGATGAGCACCGGCCGATCGTCGTCGCGTGACACTCCGATCGCTGTCGGGACGCTCACCGTGGAGGTCTGCGGAGCCGACCGGGTACGCAACAAGGTCATCACGCCATCCTCGAGGCGCGCTGGTACGGCCTCGCAAGGTGCGTCCTCCAGCAGCGCGGCGATGGCGCCGTCGTCGGCGTCCTGCGACCGAATGAATCGCACCGCGCCGCCCGCGGGAATGGCATCGACAACCTCGGCGGAGGCGTCGATCAGCTTCGCCTGCAGCGTGCGCGCCAATACACCCGGAGCGGGATGGGCGATGAAGCAGCGATCACGCGCCGGCTCACTCAAAGCCGCGGGCGTTCCCTCGGTCAGCACCTTGCCGTCATTCATCACGACGACGTGCTCGCAGCTTTCGGCTTCATCCATATAAGCCGTGCTGACGATGACCGAGAGGTGCTCTTCGTCGACGAGCTGATGCACGATGCGCCACAGCTCCCGGCGCGACAGCGGATCGACGCCCACCGTCGGCTCGTCCAGCAGGAGCATGTCGGGCGAGCGCACGAGGGTGCATGCCAGCCCCAGCTTCTGCTTCATGCCCCCCGATAACTTGCCTGCAGGGCGATGCGTGAAGCCGGCCAGGTCGGTCATGGACAGCATGCGATCGAAGCGCTCACAGCGCACGGCCGGGGGCACGCCGTGCAGATCGGCGTAGAGGTTCAGGTTCTCCTGAACGCTCAGGTCGTCGTACAGACCGAAGCGCTGCGGCATGTAGCTGATGCGGTCCTGCACGGCCTGCGGATGGCGCTTCACGTCGATGCCGAGCACGAAGAGATCGCCCGCATCGGGCGTCATCAGGCCGGCCATCATGCGCAGCAGTGTGGTCTTGCCCGCCCCGTCGGGGCCGACCAGGGCCGTGAGCCGACCGTAGGGAATGCCCAGGCTGATGCCGTCCACGGCCGGGCCGCGCGTTCCCTCCTTGAAGGACTTCGTGAGCGCTGCCGCCTCGATGCAAAGCCCGCTCGTGGGCATGGCGCTCATCTCAGCGCCTGGCCGTTCCCGCCTGGAGGCGGACCGTGGCCGGCATGCCCAGACGTAGCCGATCCTGCGGATCGTCCACCACGACGCGGATCTCGTAGACCAGACTGGTCCGCAGCTCCGGAGTCTGGACCGACTTGGGCGTGAACTCTGCGACGGAGGAGATGTAGCCGACCTGCCCGGTCAGCGTCTGGCCCGGCAGACCATCGACGCTGACCTGTGCCGACATGCCGGGACGAACCTGTGCGAGTTGCACTTCGTTGACGTAGGCGCGAACCCACTTGGGCTGCACAAGCGCCAGCGCATAGACTGCCTTCTGGGGCGAGGCCATGTCTCCGGGCTCCGCCAGTCGCGAGCGCACGACGGCATCGCTGGGGGCCTTGAGCTCGGCCAGCGAGAGGCGATGCTCCAGCAGGGCCAGCGCATCGCGCGCGGCTTGCAACTGGGCCGCGGCTTGATCGATGTCTTCTGTGCGAGGCCCAAGCTTCGCGAGACGCAGAGCCTGGGTCTGATCCTCGAGCCGGGCGCGTGCCGCCTTGAGCTGTGCCGCCATGCGGTCCTGCTCCTGGCGGCTGACGGCGCGGCCTTGTGTCTCGTCTGCCGCGCCCTGGACCCGCGTGAACTCCTGCTCGGCCAGTTGCAGATCGGCCTGGGCCGCATCGACGCGTGCCTGCGCTTGCAGCACTTCTTCGGGACGAGAGCCATGGCGCAGGCGCAGCAGTGCTTGTTCCGAGACCGAAATTTGCGTGCGGGCTTGAGCGGCCTGGAGTTCGAGCGTGCGCGTATCGAGGGTCGCCAGGACCTGGCCGGCCTTGACCTTGGTGCCTTCGTCGACCGCCATCGTGTCGATGCGTTCACTGTCCTGGAAGGCGAGGGAGACCTGCCGGATATCCACGTTGCCGTACAAGGTCAATGAGTCCTGCTCGGGCGATGTCGCGCGCTCGTGCCGCAGCCACCCGCCCAGCGCCGCGAACAGCAGGACGCCCAGTGCGCCGACGGCCATCTTCTTGTTCATCGCTCGACCTCCGGACTGCGCGAGGTGAGCGCCTCAGCCGCCAAATCGTCCCGGCCCCGCTCGGCGGGAAAGGCGACCACGAAACGCGCGCCGCCTTCGGGCGGCGCCTGATACCTCACCGTCGCGCCGTGTCGTGCGGCGATCTGCTGCACGAGGGCGAGACCGAGTCCCCAGCCGCCTGCATGCTCGCTGCGGCCCCTGGGCCGATAGAAGGGCTCGAACACCCGCTCGCGCTCGCCCTCGGGAATGCCCGGCCCATGATCGGTCACAGCCAGTTCGACCGTGCCGTCGCTTCGATGCACCTCGACCGAAACGGGCGAAGCGCCGTGGCGCAGGGCGTTCTGGATGAGGTTGCGCAGCAGCCGCGCAACGAGACGAGGGTTGCCGACGATCGTCACCGCCTCTCCCGTGACGGCCACCTGATGCCGGGCGGCCTCCTCGGCGGCCAGCGCCAGCAGGTCGAGGCTTTCCCTGGCACCGTCCTCCCCGACATGGTTCAGCCGGCTCGCCAGCATGATCTCCTCGACCAGCTCGTCCAGCTCGACGAGATTGCGCGCGATCTCCTGCTCGCGTTCCTCCGTCGGCTCGCGCCCGAAAAGATCGATCGCCATCCGGAGCCGAGCGAGTGGAGAACGCAGTTCGTGGCTCGCATTGGCGAGCAGGGAGCGATGCGCGGTGACGAGCTTCTCGACCTCGCCGGCAGCCGCGTTGAAGCTCCGGGCGACGGCAGCGACCTCGTCGCTTCCCTCGACCGGCACGCGATGCGTCAGCTGTCCTTCTCCCCAGGTCTCGACACCATGGCGCAGCCGCTCCAGCCTGCCCGTGAGATGTCGTACGACCGGCCACGCCACGAGCGCGGTGACCCCTGTCACCAGAGCGAGCAGCACGAGCGGATACCCTGCTGACGGCCGGAAGGGAAGCGAGAGGCGGGCTGCGAGCACACGATCACCCGGAAGCGCAACGACGAGCCGGGTCCGATTTCCCTCGCGCCGCAGTCCGTGCGCCTTGAAAGGCGGCGTGAACACGACCGGCGCCCCGACCGAGTGGATCGGCACGCCCTCGGCCGTAAACACCGTGATGTCGGCATCGAAAGCCGCGCCGAGTCGGCTCAGCACGATCTGCGTTTCCGTTGCGCCCGCATCGGCCGGCAGCAATGCGGCAAGGATTTCGTCGCGCCGTGCAGCGAACCCGCTCTGCTCGCCATCCAGCGACCGCACGACCGCGGCGCCCGCAAGCGCCAGCGCGAACAGGCTGGCGAGCAGCGTCAGGTAGATTTTCGCAAACAAGCTGCCGCGCAGGCTCATCGTCTAGTCACCCTCGTCCTGCCGCCGCGCGAAGACATAGCCGGAGCCGCGAACGGTGATGATGCGTCGGGGTTTCTTGGGATCATCCTCGATCGCGGAGCGGATACGCGAGATGTGGACGTCGATCGAACGGTCGAAGGCATCAGCACCGTCGCCGCTGAACCGATCCATGAGCTGGTCGCGCGACATGGTGCGGCCGGCGTTCTCCGCCAGCGCGACGAGGATGTCGAACTGGTGGCCGGTCATGTCGCAGTCCTTGCCGTCGATCCTCGCCACGCGTGAGCCGGGATCGATCTCGAGCCGGCCAAAGCGCATGATCCTGTCCCGCGCGGATGCACCCGCTCTGCGACGCAGGATGGCCTTGAGACGGGCGAGCAGTTCGCGCGGGTTGAAGGGCTTGGGCAGATAGTCGTCTGCGCCCAGTTCAAGACCCACGATGCGGTCGGTTTCCTCTCCCTTGGCGGTCAGCATCAGGATCGGGACATCGGACATCGCCCGGATGCGCCGGCACGTCTCGAAGCCGTCGAAATCGGGCAGCATCACATCGAGAATGACGGCGTCGGGAGGATTGCGCCCCAACGCCGTCAGACCGCTCTGGGCGGTGGCCGCAAGCTCGACGGAGAAACCGCTTCCGGAAAGATAGTCGCGGAGCATGGCGGAGAGCCTCGTATCGTCGTCGACGATCAAGACTTTCTCCGCCATGCCGCTCGTTCTCCGTTTCGCCCGTTCCACCTGGACTCAGCGCCAGTGCCGGCCACGCTCCTGAACACGCTCGACCAGTTCAGCGCGCTGCTCCGGCGTCAGCACCTCAGCCGCATCGAGCGCCGCCTGCGTCAGCGTCTTTGAAGCTCCATCGAGGGCCGCGATCCGTTCAGCACGCAGGGCCTCGAAGGCTGCCCGGTCGAGGGTCGCCGCGCCCAGGAGCTCCGCCACGGTGCCGCGCGTGTCGCGGAACTTGCGGAAGACCGGCCTGACTTCGGAACGCGCGTCATCGATGATGGCCCAGATCCGCTTTTCCTGCTCGGCCGTGACATCCACGGAGGCCAGGACGCGCTCCAGTCCGCGCTCTCCGAAGCCCGGCCCATGGAAGCGTCCGCCGGCGAAGCCTCCCGGACCACCCCGGCCGCTCAGGGCGCAGGTGACGCCGACGGCTCCGATCACCAGGAGTGCCAACGCCCCGGCTGCGATCAACTTCCTCGCCCGGCGGGGCTTCTTGCAGGTCTGCTGATTGTTCTCTTCCATTGAAAGTCTCCGTTACCTCATGCGGCGGGATTGCCGCGATGGGTGCAGGCTGAGGCCGGACTGTTTCCCTCGTTCCGGCTCGATATGAAGAAATGTGAAGGCAGAAATGCCGATGGAAGCCCGCACCGCGGTGGACGATCGCCTGCATGAAATCGAGATGGCGACGCGACGGCAGGAATGACGTCACGCACCGGAGCCGCGCCGTCAGAACAATCACCAGCAAGGTGAAGAGCAGGCAATGGATCGAGCCTGCCGCCGCAGTTCAGGCAGCCCTATTGACGATGCAGCAAGCCCGCGAGGAATAGGGCGAGATACCGGCCGATCTGGCGCGCCTCGGATACCTCGTGGCCGGGGGCGCAGCGACTGGAACAGCCGGGCCGCCGCCGTAGCATGCCTGCGGCAAGACGCCTCGAGAGCCGGGTACCAGCGTTTGCGAACTATCGCAACTGCCGGATCGATTGCAACAGGTTTACCAGATCATGATGCAGCGAGCACCAGTCTCAGCCGAGTCCGGCCAACCCATGCCGCCTCAGCGCCCGGGCGCGCGAGCGCCGCCGGCCGGCGTCACGACCGCGATCACGCCGAAGGCGGGGTGGTCGTAATAGTTCTTGTCGTAGAACTTCACGCGCCGGATTTCGGTGAGATCGTAGGCGGCGCGGCCTTCGCCGGCGGCGTATTTCAGCGACATGCCGAGGTGCAGATAGGTGCCGCGTTCGAGGAACACCGAGCCCGACAGGCCCGGGATGCGCAGCCCGAGCTGCTGCAAAGAAAAGCCGGCGCGCGAGCCCCAGCTGCTCGCGCTCTGCGACCAGGCGACGTGGGCGATCGGCCGCCAGGCGCCGCTCGCGGCGAGCTTGGTGCGCAGCTCGTTGAGCTGATACTGGGCGGGAGGCAGCAGCCCGCCGAAGCGGCCCACCTGCGCGCCGGCGGCGGCGGCTTCGCCCGAGTCGCTGCCGCGGGCGAGACGCGCGCTGGAGGCGGTCCAGTCCTCGCGCTGCGCCGGGCCGGCGGCCACGGCGAAGATGATCATCTCGACGTTATAGACCGGCGCGGTGCCCGTGCCGGCGGCGGCCTGCGGGCGCGCCGCGGGTGCGGCGACGGCCAGCAGCAGTAGCAACAGCAGGGCCGGAACGAGCGCCGGCCAGCGGCCGAGCCCGCGGCTGGCGTCGAAGCCACGTACGCGAGCGGGGCCGAGGCCGGACGGGGAGCAACGATGCGTGACGGCGCGGCCGGAGCGTGGGGCGGACATGGCCTCGATCATAAACGACCGCCGCTCAGCGCGTCGCGGCCGGCACCCGCGGGCCCGACGGTGCCGGCGCCGCTGTCGGCGCGAGGCGACGCAGCAGGCCGGCGACGAACTCGAAGCGCGCGGCCTCCTCGTCGAGCTCCATGGACACGCGCAGCTTCAGCGGCCCCTCGAGCCGGTAGGGGCTGTGGCGCTGCTGGATCAGCCCGATCACGGCTTTCGGGTCGATGGAGTTCTCGGGCTCGAACTGCAGGTAGCCGCCGTGCGCGCCGAAATCGAGGCGCCGCACGCCGAGGCGGCGCGCCGCGATGCGCAGCCGTGCGCTGCGCAGCAGGTTCTGCGCCGGCTCGGGCAGTTCGCCGAAGCGGTCGACGAGCTCGGCCACGAGTTCGTCGACGCCGGCCTCGTCCGGCGCCGAGGCGATCTGCTTGTAGAGCGCGAGGCGCACATGCACGTCGCCAACATAGTCGTCGGGCAGCAGCGCCGGCACGCGCATCTCGACTTCGGACTGCGCCGCGAGCGGCGCGTCGATGACGCCCTTGCGGCCGGCCTTCATGGCCTTGACCGCGCGGTCGAGCATGTCGAGGTACATCGTCAGGCCCACTTCGGTCATCTCGCCGCTCTGGCCCTCGCCGAGCAGCTCGCCGGCGCCGCGGATCTCGAGGTCGTGGGTCGCGAGCACGAAGCCGGCGCCGAGGTCTTCGAGCGATTCGAGTGCCTCGAGGCGCCGCGCCGCATCCGCGCCGAGCGCCTTGCGCGAGGGGGTGATGAGGTAGGCATAGGCGCGGTGATGGGAGCGGCCGACGCGGCCGCGCAGCTGGTGCAGCTGCGCGAGGCCGAAGCGGTCCGCGCGGTTGATGATGATGGTGTTCGCGCTCGGCACGTCGATGCCGCTCTCGATGATGGTCGTGCACAGCAGCAGGTCGAAGCGGCGGTGATAGAAATCGACCATGAGCTGCTCGAGATCGCGCTCGCGCATCTGGCCGTGGCCGATGCGGATCTGCGCCTCGGGCAGCAGCTTGCCGAGCTCGCCGGCGAGCTTCTCGATGTCCTTGATCTCGTTGTGCACGAAGTAGACCTGGCCGCCGCGCCGCAGCTCGCGCAGCACGGCCTCGCGCAGGCTCGCGTCGTTCCACTCGATGACGAAGGTCTTGATCGCGAGGCGCTCGGCCGGCGGCGTCGCGATCAGCGACAGCTCGCGCAGGCCGCCGAGGGCCATGTTCAACGTGCGCGGGATCGGTGTCGCGGTCAGCGTCAGCACGTGCACCTCGGCGCGCAGCGCCTTCAGGCGCTCCTTGTCGCGCACGCCGAAACGCTGCTCCTCGTCGATGATGATCAGGCCGAGATCCTTGAAGCGCACGTTGGCGTGCAGCAGGCGGTGGGTCGCGATCACGATGTCGACCGTGCCGCGCTCGAGCCCGGCGACGACTTCTTCCGATTCCTTGCCGGTGCGGAAGCGCGACAGCGACTCGATGCGCACCGGCCAGTCGGCGAAGCGGTCGCGGAAATTGGTGAGGTGCTGCTGGGCGAGCAGGGTCGTGGGCACCAGCAGCGCCACCTGCTTGCCGGCCTGCACGGCGGCGAACGCGGCGCGCATCGCGACCTCGGTCTTGCCGAAGCCGACGTCGCCGCAGACGATGCGGTCCATGGGCTGCTCGGACTGCAGGTCGGCGAGCACCCGCGAGATCGCCTCGGCCTGGTCGGCGGTCTCCTCGAACGGAAACGCATTGGCGAAGGACTGGTACTCGAGCTCGCGCAGCGGCAGCTTGAGGCCCTGGCGCGCCTTGCGCTGCGCATAGAGATCGAGCAGCTCGGCGGCGACGTCGCGCACCTTCTCGGCGGCGCGCCGCCGCGCCTTGGCCCACTGGTCCGAGCCGAGCTTGTGCAGCGGCGCGGTCTCGGGCGCGGCGCCGGTGTAGCGGCTGACGAGCTGCAGCGAGTGCACGGGCACGTAGAGGCGGTCGCCGTCCTGGTATTCGAGCACCAGGAACTCGCCCGCCTGGCCGCCGACTTCCATGATCTGCAGGCCGACGTAGCGGCCGACGCCGTATTCCTCGTGCACGACCGGCGCGCCGGCGGTCAGGGTCTGCAGGTCGCGCAGGATCGCGGCCGGGTCGGCCGCGGCCTTGCGGCGGCGGCGCTCCTGGCGCGCGCGCGTGCCGAAGAGCTGCGATTCGGACAGCACCGCGACCGCGGGCTCGGTCACGGTGAGACCGGCGAGCTCGGGCGCGACGGTCAGCGCCAGGCGGTCGG
>JADLDF010000050.1 GCA_020846815.1 Gammaproteobacteria bacterium
TGTCGACCACCTGGGTGAAGTAGCCCTGGCCGTACAGCAGGCCGATGCCGGTGAAGTTCAGCCGCTCGTCGCTGGCCGCCTTGCAGTGGTCCCCGGCGAGGATGCCGAGGCCGCCCGAATAGATCGGGAAGCCGTGGTTGAAGCCGTATTCGGCGCAGAAATACGCGACCAGCGGTGCGCCCTCGGGCGGCGGCAACTTCACGTACTCGTCGAAGGCCTCCAGCACCTGGGCATAGCGCGCGCAATAACCGGGATCGGCCGCGGCAGCATCGAGCGCCTCCTGGTCGATGCAGCGCAGCAGCTGCTTCGGGTTGCCGCGCACTTGCCCCCAGAGCGTGGGCGACAGCTCCTCGAACAGCGACCGGGTCGGCCGGTGCCAGCTGAAGAAGAGATTGTTGGCGAGTTCGGCCAGACGGCCCAGCTTGGGCGGGATCTGGGGCGAGATTTCGAGCGTCAGGGTGGGGAACATAGGGGCGGCGAGTCTACCAGTACGGACCCGGGCCGCCCGCGAATACGTCACGCCGGTGGCCGCTTGCCCCTCGACAAGCCCTGCAAGTATCTGATCTGACCGGTCACATCGCAACAACTTGCTCTTCAATACTATGTAGTTCATAGTACTGTGCCATGAATGGTAGTGTGGCGCGCAAATTCCAGAAGGAGCTGAACAGCGGTCTGGTGTCGCTGGTGCTGCTGGCCGTGCTCGCCGCCAGCGTCGAGGACCTCTATGGCTACGAAATCGCCAAGCGCCTGCAGCGCGCCCGGGAGGGCGAGCCGCTGTTCAAGGAAGGAACGATCTACCCGGTGCTGCGCGCGATGTCGGCGAGCGGCCTGCTCGCCAGCCGCATCGTGCCGTCGTATTCCGGCCCGCCGCGCCGCTACTACCGCATCACCGATCAGGGCCGGACCGTGCTCGCCGAGTGGCTCGCGGCCTGGCGCGACACGCGCGACTTCGTCGACCGCTTCACCGAACCCGGGGAACCGTCATGACCAACACCGCACCTCGCTCGATTTCCCAGTACCTCGACCAGCTGCGGTCCGAGCTCGCGGGCGAGGATCCCGCGCTGGTGCAGGACGCGCTGTACGACGCCGAGGAGTACCTGCGCGCCGAGGTCGGCGCACACCCGGGCAAGGCCGAGGCCGACGTGCTCGAGCTGATCGCCAGCACCTACGGCGCCCCCGACGAGGTCGCCGCGGCCTACCGCGACACCGAGGCGAAGGTGAAGGTGGCGATGGCACCGCCCCCGCGGCCCGCGGCCAGGAGCGCTGCGCGCCGCTTCTTCGGCGTGTTCAGCGACCCGCGCGCCTGGACCTCGCTGTTCTTCATGCTGCTGTCGCTGGTCACCGGCATCTTCTACTTCACGCTCGCAGTGGTCGGCGTGTCGATGTCTGCAGGTCTCGCGATCCTGATCATCGGCCTGCCCTTCTTCATCGGCTTCATCGGCCTGATGCGCGTGATCGCGCTCGGCGAGGGCCGACTGCTCGAGGCGGTCTCGGGCGAGCGCATGCCGCGGCGCCCGGTCCACCCGGGCCCGACGCGCGGGTTCCTGGAACGCATCGGCGCGATGCTCCGCGACGTGCGCACCTGGACCACGCTCGCGTACTTCCTGCTGATGATGCCGCTCGGTATCGTCTACTTCACGATCGCGGTCACCGGCCTCGCCACCGGCAGCGCCCTGGCGCTGGGCGCGCTCCTCGGCTTCGCGCAAGCGCTCGGGATGCGGCTGCCCGGCGACCTGCGGCTCGACGTCGGCCCGATCGGGCTCGGAGGGACCGCGGGCGACGTATTCGTGCTGCTGCTGTCCTTGATCGCCGGCGTGCTCGTACTGACGCTGACGATGCACGTCGCACGCGCGATCGGACGCGGCCACGCGCGGCTCGCGAAGGCTTTGCTGGTCACGGCCTGAGTCGTCGCGGCGACGGCCACCCGTCGTACGCTGCGGTGACGGTCTCGCTCCGTACGCACATGCACCCTACCCGCATACGCAACCGCAACCGCGGCATCGCCTCGCCGGCGGGCGGTTGACGCCACGGGGCTGCCTGCGTAGCGTGCCGGCGATGACGATCCGGCCGGCGGCAGCAAGAATCCTTTTGGTCGCCGCGCTCGCCGTGGCACCGGCCGCGGCCGTCGTGGCCGCCACGCCGGTCATCCCGGACTCGCCCGCGTCACCGCTCGACCCCGCGACCACCGGCGATGCCGCGACGTTCGCGGTACCCACGGCGCGCGGCCCCTGCCTGGCCGCAACGCGCAACGGCTATCTGCGCGCGCGCCTGCGCGGTGCGCTCGACCTCGACCTCGCCTGGGACGGCGCGACGATGCAGTGCGAGGGCGGCTCGCGGCCCGACGGCCACGGCCTGCGCGTGACCCTCGCCGGCGAGCCGCGCGGCGGCAGCGGCCGCCGGCTGCGCTTCGTTTTCGGCATCGACGACGTGCCCGAGGGTGCGAGCGCGCGCGCACGACCGACCAATGTCACGCTGATCTTCGAGGGTGAGCAGCGGCTGTTCGCCACGCGCGGCGACGACAAGTGCACCACCGACGAGCTGCGGCAGGAGCGTATCGGCGCGCTCGGCGGACCGCGGCGCAGCTGGCGCGTCGTGGCACGCGGCTTCTGCGTCGCGCCGGCGACGACGCTCGCCGGCGATGCGCGCCTACTGCTGACGAGCTTCGATTTCGCCGCCGAGGTAAGCTATGAAGAAGACACGGTTCCGCCTGCCGACGCAACCGAGGCCGGCGCCCGGCGCTGACGATCTGGTGTGGCCGGCCCAGGCTGCGGGATGCAGCGCCCAGCGGACGACGCTGAGCGCGTCGAGGCCACGGCGCGACGCCGGGGCCTCGTGGCATGGTTCGTGGACCCCGTGGTTCAGCACCCTGCCGGCACTGCTGCTCGCAGTCGCGACGCTGGCCGCGAGCGGCGCGCGCGCCGCGGATCTCGATGCGGGCCCGTTGCTCGAGCTCTCGAGCTTTCCGCGCTCGACGCTGACCATCCATTCCGCGACCGGTCCGCAGGGGCAGGTGTTTCGCGTGTGGCTGGCCGATACGCCGCAGCGGCAGTCGCAGGGCCTGATGTACGTGCGCGACCTGCCGGCCGACGAAGGCATGCTGTTCTTCGACCGTCAGAGCCGGACCTGGGCGATGTGGATGAAGAACACCTTCGTATCGCTCGACATGCTGTTCATCGACGCCCGCGGCCGTGTCGTCGCGATCCGCGAGCGCACCGTACCGCACTCGCTGCAGACGCTGTCGCATCCGCAGCCGGTCAAGGCGGTCCTCGAACTCAAGGGCGGCGAGACGGCGCGGCGCGGGCTGCGTGTCGGCGACCGGGTCGAGCACCCGCTGTTCCGCGGCCGCGGCGCGGCGCCCGCCGCCGCGCCCTGAGTCCCGGCCGTGGCAGCGGCCCTGCGTTGCGCTCGCGCCACAGAGCGGGCGGCCCGCAGTAACGGCGCACCGACTGCGTAATCGCAAGTTCCTCGGGTATCATCGCGCGCACCTATCGAACGCGCGCGGCCTGCGCGCAACAACGATCATCTCGAACAAGGGGGAACCCGCATGAACAAGACACTGGGCCTCGCGCTGGCGGCTTGCTCGGCCTTGCTGGCTGGCCAGGCGGCGCAGGCCGGCTCCGACCCCGGCAGCCTCTACATCGCACCGGTCGTCCAGGGCCTGTGGCTCGACGATTCGCGCAACACCGACGACGGCGCCGGCTTCGCACTCGCCTTCGGCGCCGTCGCCTCGGAGAAGTGGAACATCGAGCTCGCCCTGCAGGGCAGCAGCCACGATGCCGCAGCCGGCGAGAAGCTCAAATTCCAGGGCGTCGACCTCAGTGCGCTGCGCGTGTTCTATCGCGAAGCGCGCGCCAA
>JADLDF010000051.1 GCA_020846815.1 Gammaproteobacteria bacterium
AAGGTCGACACCTCGCGCGAAATCGACCGCTGGAAGCACAGCTTCGGCGTCGCGGCGCTGCGTGCCGCGATCGACGGCGACGAGACCGCCGAGCGCTACGGCGCGAGCTGGCAGTCCGACTACAAGCTGACCGACCGCTCGTTCTGGTTCGGTGGTCTGCGCTACGAGCAGGACGAATTCAGCGGCTTCGACTATCAGGCGAGCGCGTCGACCGGTTACGGCTACAAGTTCATCGATACCGAGCGCACCAAGTTCAGCGGCCAGGCGGGTGTCGGCTATCATCGCAGCAAGCTCGTGCCGAGCGGCGATACCGAGAGCGGCGCGATCTTCCGCGGCGATCTGAAGTTCGAGCACGCACTGACCGACACCACCAAGATCCTCGACGCCTTCGTCGTCGAGGCGGGCTCGGACAACACCTTCGTATCGAACGTGCTCGCGCTGCAGGTCAAGATGAGCGACAAGTTCGCACTGTCGGTCGGCCTCGACGTGCGCCACAACACCGATCCGCCGGTCGGTCTGAAGAAGACCGACACGCTGACGACGGTCAATCTCGTCTACGCGTTCTGATTGCGGCTGGTGGCGCGGCGCGGCGGGCAAGCCGCGGCGCGCCACCGGTCAGGGCTGCACTGCTCGGCTCTGCGCGGCACGCCACGGACCAAAGACCTGGCGCTGCGGCGCTCCCTCCGCCCTGCGGCTCAGGCCGCCGCCGACTCGACGATCGAGATGGTCAGCGACCGCTCGCCGCGCAGCGAGTTCGCGATCAGGCAGGCCTTTTCGCTGCGCTCCAGCAGCTCCCGCGCCTTTGCGGCGTCGGCGCCCGGCGCCACGGTCAGCGTCGCGCGCGTGACATAGCGCGTGAACGCCGTGACGCCCTCGACCCGCTCGAGTGTGCCTTCGGTCTCGCACTCGAGCCCCTGCCACTCGAAGCGCGCGGCGCGTGCGACCGCGCGGAACGTCAGGATGAAGCAGTCTGCGATCGCCGCGACCAGCAGGGTCTCGGGCGACCAGGCATCGCCCGGTCCGCCGAACTCGGCCGGCGCGGCCGACTGCAGCGCCGGCAGGCCTGCGGAGCCGAGCGCGATCGCGCCGGCGCCGCTGCCCGTGGCGCGCACCACGTAATGATGGGGCAGGGGCTTCATCGCGGCTGCCCCGTGGCCGGGTCGGTCGTGATCAGCGGCTGACCGGCCGCTTTCCAGGCCAGCAACCCGCCACCGAGGTGGGCGGCGGCGGGCGCGCCGGCGGCGAGGCGCCGTTCCGCGGCGGCGAGCGAGCGCTTGCCGCTGCCACACTGGAAGACGACGCGGCGCGGGCCATCCGGCGGCAGCAGCGCCGCGTCGAACGTCGACAACGGGTAGAGCAGCGCGCCGCGGATCCGCTCCGCTGCGAACTCGGCCGGCTCCCGCACGTCGATCAGCAGGATCTCGCCGGCGGCCAGCAGGCGCGACACGGTCTGCGGGTCGAGTGTCTGGACCTGGGGTGTGGTCATGCAGCCCTCCATTGCGGAAAGCTTCGAGAATGCCGCGTCGGCGCCGAGCCGTCATTGCGGAGAATCCGCAGTTGCGGTGGCCGGACCAGCCGCAGCACTACTTCCGCAGCGTGCTCGGCGCCGACGTGTGCGCATCGCAGTGCATCGAGTTTCCGGTGCGCCGCGTCGCCAGCCTCAGACGTGGACGATCGACTCCGCCGCCGGATGGATGCGCTCGGCGCCGTTCTGCGTGATCAGCGTCAGATCCTCGAGATGGGCCGTGCCGCCGATGCCGGCCTGCATGACCGGGCAGTCCACCGAGAGGATCATGCCCGGCTCGAGCACGAGGTCGCCGAGGCCCGCGGCGTCGGTGTGGTAGAGCCCGACGCTGTGCGGCGCGAAGGCGACTTCGAAGCCGTAGCCCGCCTTGCGCAGCGTCTCGCGGCCGAGCGCAGTGATTTCGGAGAAACGCAGGCCGGGGCGCAGCGCGTCGCGTACCGTCGCCCAGCCGAGCGCGATCGCCTCGGTCGCCTTTTTCATCGTCGGCCGCGGCTCGCCGACGAAGACCGTGCGCGCGAAATCGCCGTGATAGCCCGCGCCCTCGCTGACCGCGTCGAACAGGAAGGCATCGCCTTCGCGCAGCGTACGGTCGACGCCGTCGGCGGAGACGCCGCCGATGACCATGAACACGCCGCGGTTGCCGCGGCGCGCAGCTTCGGCGAAGAAGGTCGCGCGCAGCTCGCGGTAGGTGGCCCCGGCGCGCGCCGTCGCGGCCGCGGCCAGCGCAGCCTGCATGTTGGCCGTCGCGGCGTCGCGGATCAGCTGCAGCTCACGTGCCGATTTCACCAGCCGGATCCGTTTCAGCGTGTCGTCGGCGGGCACCACCTGCGTCGCGAGGTTCGCGCCGGCGAACAACGGTGCGAGCTCGGCCTCGTCGATGCCCACGCGGCCGCGGTCGAGACCGAGCGCGCGGATCGCCTTGACCAGGGCGAACTCGGCGTCGGCGCTGACGGCCTGGCGTGCGGCGGCGGCCTGCACGGCGGCGGCGCGGCCGCGTTCGGCGGCCGTCAGCGGCTCGAGGCCGGCGTCGCCGAAGATCGTGGAACCGGCCGGTGCGGCAGGCGGCTCGATCTGGAACCGGCCGGCGCGGGCCGCGGCGAGCTGCTCGCGATCGCCGGGTCCGGTGAACAGGAACACCTGGAACGGATACTCGTAGGCGTTGTCGACCAGCAGGTAGTAGTAGGTGAACTCCGCGGCGACGATCGCAATGGGCTGGTTGCGGTCGCGGCTGACGAGCACATGTGCGCCGGGCCGCAGGCCCATGCGCGAGGTCGCGGGCCAGAAGCCGGTGAAGTGGTAGACGTTCACCGGGTTCACCAGCACGAGGCCGGCGAGGCCGCTACGCTCCATGATCTCGTAGGCGCGTTCGAGGTCGACCGGCGGCGCCTTGCGCAGGATCTCGGCGGGAGAAGCGCCGGCGGGCAGGGCGGCGCGGCCTGTCGGTGGGGTCATGCGGGTACTCGTGGCGCAGGCGGTGACGCCGGTCGGCGCGCCGGCCAGGGCGGCTGCCTTCAGCAGGTCTCTTCGATCCATGGCCGGACCCTACCAGATGTGCGGCGCGGGACGAGCACCAGCCGCTTCGTGGAGCCAGTCGCCAGACCTCGCGGCGTGCCCGGCTTCAGGACGGGTTCGTACCACGGCGTGCCCGTGGAATGCCTGCCGAGATGTCGAGGAGGGCGGCCAGGCGCGGCGCCGGCCCGAGCAGGTCGGCGAGCGTATGCCGATCGAGTACGCGGAAGAACTCCGCGAGCGCGTCGCCGAGAATGCCCCGCAGGCGACAGAAGTTGGTGATCGCGCAGCGGTTTTCCTCTCCGAAGCATTCGACCAGCTCGAAGCCCGGCTCCATCGTCCGCAGCACGTCGCCGATGCGGATCTCGCCGGGCTCGCGTGCCAGCCGCAGACCTCCGCCCTTGCCGCGAATGCCTTCGATGTAGCCGAGGCGCTGCAGCCGGTGGCAGACCTTCATCAGGTGGTTGCGCGAGATGCCGTAGCTCGTCGCGATCGAGCCGATCGTGCCGCGCCGGTCTTTGGCGACACCGAGCGCGATCAGTACGCGCAGGGCGTAGTCACTGTGGAGCGTCAGATGCACAAAAACATTCCGGGAAATCGTAGCTGGCGAGGATCGTAGTGTCCGCAGAGCTGCAGCAGACCGGTAGACGTACCTGCCGGAATCGCAGCGTCCGCAGGCCAACATTAAACATGTAAATTGAATACTACTTATAGATTGGCCGCCTGGCTAGCGGCTTAATGGCCCGCGATCACCAGTACGACTCGACAGGAGAGGGTCATGACTTCCCCCAGGCGACTTTGGTGGGCGCTCGGCCTGATGGCGCGCGCGCTGCTGCCGGCGCTGCGGGATCGCT
>JADLDF010000052.1 GCA_020846815.1 Gammaproteobacteria bacterium
CCTGAACCTGTATGCGTCCTTCGCCAAGGCGCAGAAGCCGGGCGGCTTCTCGACGCTGCAGATCGGCGCCGCGGGTCTCGGTGCGCTCGACGGCGTCGAGTTCCTGCCCGAGAAGATGAAGGTCTACGAGGCCGGCGCCAAGTGGGCCTCGGCCAATCGCCGCGTGCGGGTGAACGGCACGTACTTCCTGCAGGACTTCACGGACAAGCAGGTCGGCGGCCAGGTGGTCATCGGCAACGTCCTGGCGAACCGGATCAGCAACGCCGGCGGCGCACGGCTGCAGGGCCTGGAGCTCGCCACCGACTGGCGCGCGACCGAGCATCTGTCGGTGGCACTCGGCGTGACCTACTTCCTCGAGTACGAGTACACCGACTACGACACGCCGATCAGCAGTGCCGGCGAGCTCGCGCGCGTCGGCAACTGCACGCCGCTGGTCACGCTCGGCGCAACCGGCACGACCGCGACGGCCACCTGCATCGCGAGTCGCACCGGCAACAAACTCGAGGACACGCCCGAGCTCGCGGCCGCGCTGAACATCGGCTATCGCCGGCCTTTCGGCGGGTCCGGGCTGTCGTGGTTCACGGACGTCGACACCAGTTACACCGGCAAGCGCTACGAGGGCGACGACAACGCGATCTGGGTCGAGTCCAACGTGCTGACCAACCTGCGCTTCGGCCTCGAGGCAGAGCGCTGGTCGGCGCTGGTGTTCGTCGACAACGTGGCCGACGATCGCACCATCCGTTCCGCCGGCACCGGTCCCGGCACGGTCGTGGGCTACTTCCGCGCCGGGCAGGTGATCGCAGCGAATACCGGCTTCGCGGCACACTCGGTATTCGCGCCGCAGTCTCATGTCGGCATCGCTGATCCTCGGCCTCGGTGCGGCCGGTGGGGGCTGGCCGCCCGCATCGGCAGCCGACGGCGCCATGCCGGCGCGGCGCGGCGCGACCCGCCGTTGCCGGCCTGCTGTCTACGCCCGCCGAACATCTGGAGCAGATCGTGCGCATGCAGGGCAGCCTGCGCGAGGAAGACGTGCCCTGGTGGTTCACGGGCGTGATCTTCGCGGTCACCGGCGAACGTGAGACTCCGCGGCCGCTGGTGCGTTTCGAGGGCATGGAGATCTACTGGTTCCAGCACCTCGCCGACGGCTTCCAGCTCGGCGGTCACACGGTGACGTTCTTCCGCGACTTCGAGACTCACGAATACCTGCGCGAATTCCGCAATCCCTGGACGAGGCGCGTCGACGAGGTGAAGCCGGCCGTGCAGGGCGGCAATCTCGGCTTCAGGTACTCGACCGACGGCATCTGGCCGGTGCGCCTCGACGGCACGGCGATCGGCGAGCCGCGGCGCGCACCGCTCTGGGTGCAGTGGCACGGCGTGAACGACGGCGACATGGACGTCTACCTGCCGCTCGCCGACCAGGCCAACCGGCTGATCATGAGCCGCCTGAAGGAGCAGGGCGCGCTGGTCTACGAGGACGTGACGCTGAAGTCCGGCGCCGGCGACATGCGCGGCGCACGCGGCTGCGCGGTCGCCGCTTTCGACAACGACGGTTTCGTCGACATCTACGTGAACAACGGCGGGCCGTCGAACACGCTGATCAACGACGTGATCACCGACTTCCCGCCGTTCGTGCAGTTCTACATCGCATGGGAGCCGGCCGGGAACGCGCTGCTGTGCAACAACGGCGACGGCAGCTTCACCGACGTCACGCGCTGATCGGGGGCCGAGAGCCTCGGCATCGGTTCCGGCGCCGGCGCCGCGAACCTCGACGCGGATGGCTTCCCGGACCTGTTCGTGACCAACCGCACCTACTATGCGGCCGGCCGGCGCGTGAGCCCCGAGCCCGGTCAGACGACATGGCCCCGCAGCATGTGCCGCGGCGGCCGTTCACGTGAAGAAGGAAGTGGTCTGCCTCCTGGCATACCGTGGATTGCGCACGTGAGTGCGTAGCGCCACATGCAGGACGCCGATCGGCGGCGCTCTCTGCAACAGACACAGGAGGCAGACCATGGAACACGATATCACCGGTTACGTCGGTTTGGACGTTCACAAGGACTCCATCGCGGTGGCGGCGGCCGAGCGGCGCACGCCGCAGGCCGCCGCCACACCTCGATGACGGCGGCGATCCTGCCCTTCGGCATCGGCCTCGCGGCGCTGTTCTCGCCGCCGGCGGGCCTGACGGCGGCCGCGAGCGCGGCGCTGGCCGCCTTCGGCTGTGTGATCATCGTTGCCGGCGGTTCGCTGCTCGCGGTCGTGATCCGCGGCTTCGACGTCTCGAAGGAGAAGCAGGCCCGGTTGACCGCGCGACTCGAGCTGCTCAAGACCGGGCGGGCGCAGGCACCGCCCGGCGGCTGAGCCAGTCTCTGCCGCCACCACCGGGGCCGGCGGTCGCCCGCGAAGAGGCTGTGCCGCGTGCCCGGACTGTCTTACCCTTCCATGCGCGGCTGCTGCAAGGCGTAGCGACGCCGCTCGCCGTGTGGCCGGGGGCCACGTCGCCATAAGGTCCTCGATGCCGATCCAGTCCCTCGTGTTCCTCGCGATCCTCGGCACCGCGCTCGCGCTGTTCATCCGCGGCCGGGTGCGGGTCGATCTGGTCGCGATGCTGGCGGTGCTGGCCCTGGCGCTGACCGGCATCCTGGGCGTCGACGAGGCCATGGCGGGTTTCGGCAGCGAGCCGGCGATCATCGTCGCCGCGGCCTTCGTGATCTCCGGCGGGCTGAGCGCGACCGGTGTCACCGACCGCATCGGCCAGGCGATCGGCCGCGCGGCGGGCGCGAGCGAGTGGCGCGCGATCGCGGTCGTGATGCCCGCGGTGGCGGCGCTCGCTGCGTTCTCGCACCACCTGATGGTGACCGCGATGATGCTGCCGATCCTGCTGCGGCTGGCCCGCGACCAAGGTCTGCCGGCATCGCGGCTGCTGATGCCCATGGCGCTCGCGGCCTCGCTCGGCACGACGCTGACGCTGTTCAGCGCCCCCGCCTTCCTGCTGGCCCGCGACCTGCTCGAGCGCAGCGGCGCGGGCAGCCTCGGCATCTTCTCGATCACGCCGATCGGTGCCGTGCTGGTGCTGCTCGGTGTCGGCTACATGCTCGCGGCCCGCTGGCTGCTGCCGAAACGCGCCGGGGGCGCGCCCGACGGCGAGTACCTGCGACTGGATCGCTACTACACCGAGCTGGTGGTGGAGGAGGATTCGCCGTGGATCGGCCGCTTGCTCGCCGACTTCGAGGTCCGCTTCGTCGATCGGCTGCAGGTGGTCGACTGGCTGCGCGACGGTGCGCGGCGCTCGCCCTCGGACCGCGAGGGCCAGCTGCTCGCGGGCGACGTGCTGCTGGTACGTGCGTCGCCGGACGAGATCGCCTCGATCGCCGAGGAACCGGGGCTGGACCTGCACGCGGTGGCGAAGTACGGTGACGAGGAGGTCGAGAGCGGCGGGCGCGGCGGGTCCGGCCGCGGCGGCCCGGCCGGCGAGCACGGTGGCGAGCGGCGCGCCGGCCGGCGCCTGGTCGAAGGCGACAAGCAGCTCGTGCAGGCCGTGGTTGCGCCCAACTCGGTGTTCGTCGGGCGCACGGTGGGCGACATCGACTTCCTGCGCACTCTCGGCGTGATCGTCGTCGGCCTGTGGCGCAAGGAAGGATTCATCGGCGAGGAAATGGCGCAGGTGCGGCTGCAGGAGGGCGACCTGCTGGTGCTCTGGGGACGTCAGCGCACGTTCGCGGAACTGGCTGCGCACCGCGGCTTCCTGATGATGGTGCCGTTCGTGGCGCGCCGCCGGCAGCGACACCGCGCGCCGCTCGCGCTCGGCGTCGTGGTCGCGGTGGTGATCGCCTCGGCGAGCGGCCTGCTGCCGGTGCAGCTCGCCTTCCTCGCCGGTGCCGTGGCGATGGTGCTGACGCGCTGCCTGAGCGTCGAGCAGGCCTATCGCGAGATCGACGTGCGCATCTACGTCATGATCGCCGGCGTGATCCCGCTCGGCGCGGCCATGCAGCAGACCGGCACTGCGGAGCTGCTCGCGCGCCAGCTGCTGCTGGTCGCCGCCGACTGGAGCCCGCTGGCGGTGCTGCTGCTGGTGTTCGCCGCGGCGGCGCTGCTGACGCAGATCCTCTCCGACGCCGCGACCGTGGTGCTGCTCG
>JADLDF010000053.1 GCA_020846815.1 Gammaproteobacteria bacterium
GCGCGTCGCGACGGGCATCATCGTCGAGCGGGGCGAGACGGAAGACGAGCGCTGCACTGAGCCGCGATTGCAGATCGGGCAGCACACAGCGGCATTCGCGCGGCGCGACCGGCGCACTGACGAGCAACCTGCCACCGGCGGCCTGCACGCGGTTGTAGAGCGTGAACAGCCGCTCCTCGCCGCGGGTTTCGCCGAGCAGCGCATCGACGTCGTCGAGCGCGAGTGCGTCGAGTGTGTCGAGGCCGTCGAGTGCGTCGCCCCCCCAGGTCCGCAGTTCGAACAGCGGGACATACATCGCGCGCATGCCGCGCTCCGCGCTCGATCGCACGGCGCCCTGCAGCAGATGGGACTTGCCGACGCCGGCCGCGCCCCACACGAAAACACACCACGGCCCGTCGCCCGCGGCCCAGGCCCGCACGGCGGCCAGCGCTTCGGCGTTACCGGCGGGCTCGAAGTTGTCGAGGCTCGCGCCCGTGTCGTGGAATAGCGCGAGCGTCCGCTGCCGCCAGCGATCGACGCCGGCACTCATTCCGCCGCGTCGATCGGCGTGCCCGCCTCGCCGGTCGATGGCAGCGCAGCCGGCGGACCGTAGAGGCCGCTGCGTTTGTATTCATCATGCGAGTGCCGCAACAGAACGACGATCGCGGCGGCAACCGGCAGCGCGAGCAGAACGCCGAAGAAGCCGAAGAGCTGGCCACCCGCCATCACCGCGAAGATCACGGCGACGGGATGCAGCCCGATGCGATCGCCGACGAGCAACGGCGAGAGCACCATGCCTTCGAGCATCTGGCCGACGCCGAACACGGCGACGACGGCGAGCAGGTGGATCCAGTCCTGGAACTGCAGCAGCGCGGCGATACCGGCGAGCAGCACGCCGACGATGACCCCGAGATAAGGCACGAAGCTGACGAGACCGGCGATGAGCCCGATCGAGAACGCGAGTTCGAGCCCGCACAGCCACAGCCCGACGGTATAGATGATCGCAAGCGCAAGCATCACCGTGAGCTGGCCGCGCAGGAATTCGGCGAGCACGGCGTCGATTTCGCGGGCGAGCTGCGTGACGCGCGGTTCGATCGGTCGCGGCAGCAGCTCGCGGACGTGCGCGACGAGTTCGTCCCAGTCGCGCAGCAGATAGAACGTGACGACCGGCACCAGCAGCACGAAGCTGGCCCAGCCGAGCAGCACCTGGCCGGAGCGACCGAGCTGCAACACCAGTTCGCGGGCGAGCTTCGAGATCTCCTGCCAATGCGCCGTCAGGTGTTCCTTCAACTGCGCGGGATCGAGCTCGAGCACGACCCCGAAGCGCTGCTCGAGCCACGGCAGCAGCCGCTCCTGCGCCCAACCGAGCGCCGTCGGCAGTTTGCCGATCAACACCGCGATCTGGTTTTCCAGCGCGGGAATGAACACCAGCAGCGCGAGCAGGCCCGTGAGGAACATCGTCACGAACACGACGCACACTGCGAGTGTGCGCGACAGGCCGCGCGCCTGGAGCCGGTCGACGAGCGGATCGCCGAGATAGGCGAGCAGCGCACTGACGACGAATGGCGTCAGCACCGGCGCGAGCAGGTACAGGAGCCAGCCGGTGCCCGCGGCGAGCGCGAGCACCAGCCATTTCTGCGAATCGGTCAGGATGAACGACATCGTCGCCGGCTAATGCGTGAGCACATACGTGCCCGGCGCATCGGCGACGGGCAGCAGGGCCGCGTTCAGACGCAGGCTTTCGGCGACCGCCGGCAGGCCACCGCGCGCGGAGATTTGGAACAGAACACCGGCACCCGTCACGCGCTGCACGCCGAGCGAGGTGACGGTATCGAGCTCGCGCAACAGGCGGAACGCGCGCCCGTAGTCATTCGCCGATCGCACGTCCTGCACCGTCAGCGCGAACGCCTCGATACCGCCGCCGAACACGGCCGGGTTCGCGAAATGCGCGCCGAGCACATCGGCGGCGCGATCGATGCCGGCCACCGCCGCCGCGGCCGGCGAGTCGCCGGTCGTCTCGAAGTCGGTGACTTCGCCGTCGATCACGATTCGCCAGCGGCCCTGCCAGACGAGGCCGTCGGTCGAGCCGAGCACGCCGGCGAGCTGCGGCGGCGCGACCGGTGCCGTGACGGCCGGCGCCGGCGTGTCGGCGGGCGGCGCGGCGTCGCCGACGAGCGCCGTCAGCAACTCGTCCGGCGGTACGCTCGCCAGCGTCGCGGCGAAGGCAGGGTCGCTGCTGCCGTTCGCGAGTGGGATCGCCCGTTCGACGGCCTGCGCCTGCACGGCAGCGCCGAGTTCCGGATATTTCACATCGGGCACGAGGCGGCGGCCGTCGGCATCGTCGAGCAGGATCCACGCCTGGGTCTGTGGCCGTTGCTGACCCCATAACACGACGCCGCGTTCGCGCAGCGCGCCGGCCACCGCACGCGCATCGAAATCGACGCGCAACCGCCAGCCGTCGACATCGTTGCCACCGGCCTCATGGCCGACGACCGTGACATAACGGCGCGCATTGCCGAGCAGCGCGCGACCGGCCGGCGCCTCGATGATCCCGCTGTTGCCGGTGACCTTCTTCAACACCACGCCGAGCGCGCGCGTGACGCCGAGATCCGATTCGGCGGCGCTGCGATTGGCCACGGGAACGACGGCGCTGTAGAGATTACCGACGGTGGCGGCACGCGCGGCAGGGATCAACACGACGGCGAGCACCAGCAGCAGCGCGCGGAGACCCGACGGCGGGAAGGTGGCGCGGAACATGCCGGGACGCTATGCGAAAGGGGTTTTTGAAGTCAAGGGAAGTCTCGTCGGATCCACGGTTTACGCTATCGGACGCGGGCCTTACCATGCCCGCCATGAGCACCCGTGACACTTTGAGTTACCGCGACGCCGGCGTCGATATCGACAGCGGCGCCGCCCTCGTCGAACGCATCAAACCTTTCGCCAAAACGACCGTCCGCGATGGCGTCGTCGGCGGTCTCGGCGGCTTCGGCGGCCTCTTCGAGCTCGCCAAGGCGAAGTACGAACGGCCGATCCTCGTGTCCTCGACCGACGGCGTCGGCACCAAGCTGAAGCTCGCGATCGACCTCGATCGCCACGACACCATCGGCATCGACCTCGTCGCGATGTGCGTCAACGATGTGATCGTCCAGGGCGCCGAGCCTTTGTTCTTCCTCGACTACTTCGCGACCGGCAGGCTCGACGTCGCAGTCGCCGCCCAGGTGATCGAAGGCATCGCCGACGGCTGCCGCCAGGCGCACGCGGCGCTGCTCGGCGGCGAGACCGCCGAGATGCCGGACATGTACGCGCCCGGCCATTACGATCTCGCCGGCTTCACCGTCGGCATCGTCGACGCCGCGAAGCTCATCGACGGCAGCCGCATCGCGCCGGGCGACGTGATCATCGGCCTCGACTCGAGCGGCGTGCACTCGAACGGTTATTCGCTGGTGCGGAAAATCATCGCGAAGAGCGCTGCCGATCTCGCCGCACCGCTCGACGGGCGGCCGCTCGCCACGGCGCTGCTCGCGCCGACGCGCATCTACGTCAAACCGCTGCTCGCCGCGATTGCCCGGCACGACATCCGCGGCCTCGCCCACATCACCGGCGGCGGGATCACCGACAACCTGCCGCGCGTGCTCCCGGACGGCGTGTCCGCCGACATCGATCTCGACCGCTGGACGCTGCCGTCCGTGTTCCAGTGGCTGCGCGAGCACGGCCCGGTCGAAGACGCCGAGATGCTGCGGACCTTCAACTGCGGACTCGGCATGCTCGCCATCGTGCCGGCACACGAGGCCGACGCGGTGCTGGCGACGCTCGCGGCCCACGGCGAGACGGCACGCCTCGTCGGTCACGTCGTGCACGGCGCGGGCGCGGCCCGGGTGGTCTATCGCGGCCGCCTGTAAGCCGCGATCTGCAGCACTACGTCGACCCGTCGCCGCGCACGGCTTTTTCGATCGCGGTCAGGAAGCCGCGCAGGATGCGCACTTCGCTCTGCGTCAGCCCCGGCCGCGCGACGAGCCGCTGCAGGCGGGTCGGCAGCAGCTTCGGACGCGCCGGCTTGAAGTAGTCGACCGCCTGCATCGCACGTTTCGCATGGTCGACGAGGCCGGCGAGTTCACCAGTCGTCGCCAGCGGATCCTCATCGCCGCTGGTCGGTTCAATTCCGCCGAGCGCCTGCATGCGTAGTTCGTAGGCACAGATCTGCACCGCCTGCGCGAGATTCAGCGAACTGAACGCCGCGTCGGTCGGGATGCGGATGGCGCGCTGACACAGCGCGAGTTCGTCGTTCGACAACCCCGCCTGCTCGCGCCCGAAGAGAATGGCGATGTCGGCCGGCGTCGACTGCGCGGCGGCCCAGGCGGCCGCCTCGCGCGGCGTCATCACCGGCCATTCGAGGTGGCGGGGACGGGCCGTCGTGCCGAACACGAGGCCGCAATCGTCGATTGCCGAGGCGATGTCGTCGACGACGCGGGCCGCCTGCAGCACGTCGTCCGCCCCGGACGCACGCGCGGTGGCGTCCGCCGAGGGAAAGCGCTGCGGGCGGACCAGCACGAGCTGGCGCAGACCCATGGTCTTCATCGCGCGCGCGGCCGCGCCGATGTTGCCCGGATGGGACGTCTCGACGAGCACCACGCGCAGGCGGGCGAGCCAGGCCTGCATGGTTTGCGGATCAGCGTCGGTCATCGGATCTTCTCGCACCTCGTTCTCCGCGGTCAGGCCGGCATCCGGTAGAATCGCGGCATTCTAATGAAGCCGCACGCGCGCCGGCACTCGCCGTCGCCAGGGCGACGGGCGCCCGCGACCGGCCCGGAGATCCACCGCCCATGCATCCGATGCTCAACATCGCCGTGCGCGCCGCCCGCCGCGGCGCGACCGTGATTCTGCGCAATTTCGAACGCCTCGATACGCTGCAGGTCGACCTCAAAGGTCGCCACGACTATGTCTCGAACGTCGATCGCGAGGCCGAAACCGTCATCATCGACACCCTGCGCACGGCCTATCCCGACCACGCCATCCTCGCCGAGGAGAGCGGCAGTCACGGCGACAGCGACTTCGTGTGGATGATCGATCC
>JADLDF010000054.1 GCA_020846815.1 Gammaproteobacteria bacterium
CGCGCCAAATTCCGCAGGCTTGGCGCCCTCCGCAGAGCTAATATGGCGCCCAACAACACCCGCCACGCCTCTCCCTGGAAGCGCACCAGGGCGGGTTTTCCCTTCGGAGACGCCATGAGCGTTGCAGTCGTACCCGCCGCCTGGACTAGATTCAGCCATGAAACCCGCATCGTGCTCGGCGAGCGGGATTTCGCGCTTCTAATCGCAGCCACCCGCAAACCCTTCAAGCCGAATACCGCGCTGTCGCAGGCGCTGATGGCCGCGCGACGGGAAGTCCGTCGTGCCTGATAGCACGTGAGGCGGCGCCTCGCCTGCTGTAGCTAGGCCTGTAGCTAGATCAACGCGATACCGGCCAAACTCCAAATGAATCAAAACCCTACTACTTCTCCCCGCGAGCAGGTGCAGAACGTCGAGTAGCGTCCGGCGCCGGCCGGATCTGCGCCAAACGGTACTTCGGCATGGGTGCGATGTCCGCGCGGCTCTCGCCGTAGAGCCCATCGCGCCCGGATGCCGGAGCTGATCGCGCGTCTGCATGCGCTGCTGCGCGCCGTTCCGGACCTGCGTGCCGCGGCGCCGGAAGCGGTGGTCGCCGTGGAGGTGCGCGATCGGGAGTGGCTGGCGCGCGTGGTCGCAGGCACAGTCGGCGGCGGCCAGAACAGCTACGTCACGCTCAGCAACCAGGCCGAAGGCTCCGCGCCGCTGTCGGTGCTGGAGCTGGCCAGGGTCATTCGCGGGCTTCAGCCCTGATCGCGCGGCGGCAGACTCTCGCGACCATGTCGGCGCGGCGGCGATCGCCGTTCCTGCGACGCCCTGCCCGGGAAGCGGCGTCCGTCCGCGGTAGAATCGCGGCCGTCACTGCAACCAGGCCGCAGCCGTGGCCCATTCCGACATCGTGAGCACGCGCCAACCCAGCACATCGACGGCCGCCCGCGGGCGCCGCGGCCCGACGGGCTGCCACTGATGCCCGGCGGTCATCTGTTCGTGATCGCCGCGCCCTCGGGCGCCGGCAAGACCAGCCTCGTCAAGGCGCTGCTCGAGCGCGAGCCGCAGCTGCGCGTCTGCGTCTCGCACACCACGCGCCCGAAGCGGCCGAACGAGATCGACGGGCACGACTACCACTTCGTCGATCGCGAACGCTTCCGGCGGATGGTGCGCGACGGCGCCTTCCTCGAGCACGCTGCGGTATTCGACAACGACTACGGCACCAGCCTCGGGGCGCTGCAGGACGCCTTCGGCGCGGGCTTCGACATCGTGCTCGAGATCGACTGGCAGGGCGCGCGCCAGGTGCGGGCCAAGGTGCCCGAGTGCATCTCCATCTTCGTCCTGCCGCCCTCGCGCCTGGCGCTGGAGCAGCGGCTGCACAACCGCCGTACCGACAGCCCCGAAGTCATCGCCCGCCGGCTGCGCGACGCCGTGACCGACATGGGGCACTACGGCGAGTTCGACTGCGTGGTCGTCAACGACGACTTCGAGGCGGCCGTCGCCGATCTGCGGCGGATCATCGCCGCGGCCCGGGACTCGGGGGTGGCCGCCGCGGGCCTGGATCCGGAACGCGCGTCATTGCGGCCGCTGGTCGGGGAGCTGCTGGGCAAGGGCTGAATAGCCCGTGGCGCCGGCACCACGGCGCACGATCCGCTGGGCGGGAACCCTCGATCTCGCCTATACTTGTCGACCTTTCCGCATCGAACTTCCGGGCCGGCCCGAAGGATCCAGCATGGCGCGCATCACCGTCGAAGACTGCCTCCAGAACGTCGACAACATCTTCCAGCTCGTGATCCTCGCTTCGCAGCGGGCGCGGCGCCTCGCCAACGGCGCCGAGGCCACCGTGCCCTGGGAGAACGACAAGCCGACGGTCGTGGCGCTGCGCGAGATCGCGGCCGGCAACATCACGCCGGAGATGCTGCTCGAACCGGAGCCCGAGCCGGAACCGCCGGCGCCGCTGCTGCCCGACATCATGGAGCCCGAGCCCGGCTTCCGCGCGCCGCAGTTCGGCCTCGGAGACTGATCCGCCCCATCAGCGAAACCCCAGCGGAGCGTCGAGGCCCGGCTCGACAAGGACCTCGGCAGTCGCAATGGACTATGCCCAGACGCTCCTCGGTTTCCTGCCCGGCGCCTCGCGGCGCACGCCGGGCCTCAAGGACCTGCTGAACGCGGCGGAAGCCTATCTCCCGCCCGACCAGGTCGAGCGCGTCCGCGCCGCCGCCGAATTCGGCGCCGAGGCCCACCGCGGCCAGAAGCGCAAGACCGGCGAGCCCTACATCGCCCACCCGGTCGCGGCCGCCGAAATCCTCGCCGAGCTGCGCCTCGACCCCGACACGATCGTCGCGGCGATCCTGCACGACGTCATCGAAGACACGCCGATCGCCAAGGCGGAGATCGCGGCGAAATTCGGCAATACCGTGGCCGAGATCGTCGACGGCGTCACCAAGCTCGACCAGATCAAGTTCAAGAACCGCGAGGAAGCGCAGGCGGAATCGTTCCGCAAGATGCTGCTCGCGATGGTGCGTGACCTGCGCGTCATCCTCGTCAAGCTCGCCGACCGCACGCACAACATGCGCACCATCGGCGGCATGCCGGCGCCGCGGCGGCGCGCGATCGCGAAGGAAACTCTCGACATCTACGCACCGATCGCCGAGCGGCTCGGACTGTACAAGCTCAAGCTCGAGCTCGAGGAGCTCGGCTTCCGCGCGCTCTACCCGCAGCGCTACCGCGTGCTCGAGCGCACGCTGAAGCGCGCCCGCGGCAACCAGAAGGAGTTCCTCTCCAAGATCGCCGACCAGATCCGCGCGCAGCTCGCACGGCAGGGCATCGCGGGCCGCGTCGAAGCGCGCGAGAAGCACCTCTACAGCATCTACCGCAAGATGCTGCGCAAGCGCATGGCGCTGAACGAGATCGTCGACGTCTACGGGCTGCGCGTGATCACCGACTCGCCGGACACCTGCTACCGCGCGCTCGGCGCGGTGCACGCGGTCTACAAGCCGATGCCCGGGCGCTTCAAGGACTACATCGCGATCCCGCGCGTCAACGGCTACCAGTCGCTGCACACGACGCTGTTCGGGCCGAACGGCGTGCCGATCGAGGTGCAGATCCGCACCGACGACATGCATCGCATCGCCGAGTCGGGCATCGCGGCGCACTGGAAGTACAAGGCCGGCGGCGACGACACGCGCACCGAGCAGGACCGCGCGCGCGAGTGGCTGACCAATCTGGTCGCGATGCAGGAAGGCGGCAACTCCGAGGAATTCCTCGAGAGCGTCAAGGTGGACCTCTTTCCCGACAAGGTCTACGTGTTCACGCCCAAGGGCCAGATCCTGCGCCTGCCGCGCGGCGCGACCGTGGTCGACTTCGCCTATGCGGTGCACACCGACGTCGGCAACCGCTGCGTCGCCGCCAAGGTCGACCGGCGGCTCTCGCCGCTGCGCACCGTGCTGCGCAACGGCCAGACGGTCGAGATCGTGACCGCCAAGGGTGCGATGCCGAACCCCGCCTGGGTGAATTTCGTCGTCACCGCCAAGGCGCGCACCGCCATCCGCCAGTACCTCAAGGGCCTGCGGCGCTCCGAGGCGATCGAGCTCGGGCAGCGGCTGGTCAACCAGGCACTGGCCGATTTCAAGCTGTCGCTGAAGAACATCGACGAGGCGGTGATCGCGGCCGCGCTCGGCGAGCTCGGCATGCAGGACCGCGACGAGCTGTTCGAAAAGATCGGCCTCGGCGAGCGGCTCGCGCCGCTGGTCGCGCGGCGTCTCGTGCCGCCGGCGCCGGGCAGCGCTGCGCCGCAGACCGGTGTCGAGGGCGCCGTGGCCACGACTCCGGCCGCGCCGCTCGCGGTCGCCGGCACCGAGGGGCTGCTGGTCACCTACGCGCGCTGCTGCTTCCCGATCCCGGGCGACCCGATCCTCGCCTTCCTCTCGGCGGGCCGCGGCATCGTCGTGCACCGCGAGACCTGCGCGAACGTCGACGACTATCGCAAGCATCCGGAGAACTGGATCTCGGTGGTCTGGGAGTCGAACCCGAGCCGCATGTTCGGGTCCGAGCTCAAGATCGAGGTGCAGAACCGCATGGGCGTGCTGGCGGCCGTGGCCGCGGCGATCGCCGGCACCGAGACCAACATCGACCACGTCGAGCTCGAGGAACGCGATGCCGAGACCTCGGTGCTGGTGTTCGAGGTCAAGGTGCGCGACCGCCGTCACCTCGCGCGCATCCTGCGCGTGATCCGCCGCATGCCGGAAGTGCTGACGGTCAAGCGCACGCTCGCAACGCGCAAGGGCGAGGACTGAGCGACGCGCCGGCCGCAGCAAAAATAGATCAGATTTTAAATCTGATCTATTTTTGCTCGGCGCGATGCTCGCGACGCCGCGGCGGGACGGTTTCACTGGAGAATGACGACCATGGGCAAGCAGACCATCCACACCGATCAGGCACCGAAGGCGATCGGCATCTATTCGCAGGCGGTGCGGGCCGGCGACACGGTCTACATCTCGGGCCAGATCCCGCTCGATCCGACGAGCGGCGAGCTGGTCGGCGGCGACATCGACAAGGAGATCCGCCGCGCGTTCGACAACCTCGCGGCGATCGCCAAAGCCGCCGGCGGCTCGCTCGCCGATGCGGTCAAGGTGACGGTGTTCCTCACCGACCTCGCGAACTTCGCGAAGGTCAACGAGATCATGGCGCAGTACGTGCCGCAGCCCTGGCCGGCGCGCGCCGCGGTCGGCGTCTCGCAGCTGCCGCGCGGGGCGCGGGTCGAGGTCGAGTGCATCCTGCACCTCGGGTCCTGACTCCCGGCTCACTCGAGCAGCGGCCGGTCACGGCGCTCAAGGGCGTCGGCGAGGCGCTGGCCGCGCGGCTCGCGGTGCTCGGCGTACGGCAGGTCCAGGACCTGCTGTTCGTGCTGCCGGCGCGCTACGAGGACCGCACCCGCGTCGTGCCGATCGGCACGCTGCAGGCCGGCGCGCGCGCGGTCGTCGAGGGCGAGGTGCAGCTCACCGAGGTCGTCTACCGCCGCCGCCGGCAGATGCTCTGCCGGATCGCCGACGGCTCGGGCTTCCTGACGCTGCGCTTCTTCTACTTCACCGGCGCGCAGCAGCAGGGCCTCGCGCGCGGCACGCGCATCCGCTGCTTCGGCGAGGCGCGGCGCGGGCCGCTCGGCCTGGAGATGGTCCATCCCGAATACCGCCGCGTGTTCGAGTCGCAGGCGCCGATGGAAGACCGGCTGACGCCGATCTACCCGAGCACCGAGGGTGTGCGGCAGGGACGGCTGCGCGCACTAATCGGCCAGGCGCTGCGCGAGCTCGGCACCGCGGGCGTGCACGAATGGCTGCCGCCCGAGATCCTGCAGACGCTGAACCTGCCTTCTTTACGCGAGGCGCTGGAATACGTGCACCGGCCGCCGGTCGACGCCGAGCTCGAGCAGCTCGAGGCCGGCGCGCACCCGGCGCAGCGGCGCCTCGCGTTCGAAGAGATCCTGACGCATCACCTGGTGCTGCGGCTGATCCGCCAGCAGGTGCAGACCGACCCGGCCTGGCCGCTGACCGACCCGCAGCAGCTCGCGGAGCGGTTCATCGCCTCGCTGCCCTTCAGGCTCACCGACGCGCAGCGTCACGCCTTCGACGAGGTCGATGCGGACCTGCAACGCGACCGACCCATGGTGCGGCTCGTGCAGGGCGACGTCGGCTGCGGCAAGACCGTGGTCGCGGCCGCGGCCGCGGCGCGCGCGGTCGGCAGCGGACGGCAGGCGGTGCTGATGGCGCCGACCGAGCTGCTCGCCGACCAGCATTTCCGCAACCTCGACACCTGGTTCCGGCCGCTCGACGTCACGGTCGCGCTGCTCACGGGCTCACAGGCCGCGCGCACGCGGCGCAGCGCCCTGGAGGCCGCGGCCTCGGGCGAGGTGCAGGTGGTCGTCGGCACGCATGCGCTGTTCCAGGAGGGCGTGGCGTTCCGCGACCTCGCGCTGGTCATCGTCGACGAACAGCACCGCTTCGGCGTGCAGCAGCGCATGCAGCTCGTCGACAAGGGCCGCAGCGAGGGGCGCCACCCGCACCAGCTCATCATGACCGCGACGCCGATCCCGCGGACGCTGGCGATGACGGCCTATGCCGACCTCGACGTGTCGGTCATCGACCAGCTCCCACCGGGCCGCACGCCGGTGCGCACCGTGGTCGCGCCCGAGACGCGTCGCGACGAAATCGTGCAGCGCATCGCCGCGGCCTGCCAGGCCGGGCGCCAGGCCTACTGGGTCTGCCCGCTGATCGAGGAGAGCGAGGAGCTGCGCTACCAGGCCGCCGAGGAGACGGCGCAGGTGCTGGCCGAAGCGCTGCC
>JADLDF010000055.1 GCA_020846815.1 Gammaproteobacteria bacterium
ACGCTGCAGGCCGCGCTCGATCGCTGGGACGCCTGCCGCCCCGCGCTCGAGGCGCTGGCCCGTCGCCTGGAAGCCGGTGAAGGCGCAGCTTTCGACGAAGCCGCCTGCGCCTCGCCGCTGCCGCGCGCCTATCAATGGGCCGACGGTTCCGCCTACGTCAATCACGTCGCGCTGGTGCGCAAGGCACGCGGTGCGGAGCTGCCGCCCTCGTTCTGGACCGATCCGCTGATCTACCAAGGCGGCTCGGACAGCTTCCTCGGACCGCGCGATCCCATCGTCATGGACGACGAGGCCTGGGGTATCGACTTCGAAGCCGAGGTCGCCGTAGTCACCGGCGACGTGCCGCAGGGCGCAGACGCCGCGCGCGCGGCGCAGGAGATCCGGCTGGTGATGCTGGTCAACGACGTATCGCTGCGCGAGCTGATCCCCGCCGAGCTCGCCAAGGGCTTCGGCTTCTTCCAGTCGAAGCCGTCCTCGGCGTTCTCGCCGGTCGCGGTGACCCCCGACGAGCTCGGCCCGGCCTGGGATGGCGGCCGGCTGCGCGGCGCGCTCGAGGTCCATCGCGACGGAACGTCTTTCGGGCGCGCCGATGCCGGAACCGACATGACCTTCTCCTTCCCCGAGTTGCTGGCGCATGCCGCGCGCACGCGGCCGCTCGCGGCCGGCACGATCATCGGTTCCGGCACGGTATCGAACCGCGATGCCGACGGCGGGCCGGGTCGTCCGCTCGCCGAGGGCGGCGTCGGCTATTCCTGCATCGCCGAGCAGCGCACCGTCGAGACGCTGCGCCACGGCGCACCACGCACTCCATTCCTGCGTTTCGGCGAGACCGTGCGCATCACGATGCACGATTCGACCGGCCGGCCGATCTTCGGCACGATCGAGCAGCGGGTCGCGCATCGCGAGGCCTGAAGCCGGCAGGCGCGTTCGCGGCGGACACGATGCGAATGCGGGCGTCAGCGACCACGCACGACGTCGATCGGCGCCTCGACGCAGTGACCCGAGTGTCGCGCTGTTACGCCGGGTGTCAGCGGCCGCGCAGCACGTCGATCAGCGCCGCCGCATCCTCCGGCAGCTGCGCGCCGCGCCAGGCGACGTGACCATCCGGCCGCACCAGCACCAGGCGCGTCTCGTAGAGCCGCGCGATCGCCGGATCACCGAGATCCTCGATCGTCAGCGGCATGCCGACGGCGGACGCCGCGTCGAGCAGCCTCTCATCGCCGGCCGCCGGCGCACCGAAGCGCAGCAGCACGGAGTCGCGCCCGAGCAGATCCAGCGTCGAACGGCCGTCGGCCATCCAGGCATGCGGCGCACGCGAGCCCGGCCAGGTCGAAGGCACGACCTGCAGCGGATCGTCGGGTGGCTCGGGCGTGCCGTCGGCGACGATGACCGGCGAGTCGACGTAGCGATAGCCGAGATGAGTGCCCGCGCTGTTGAACTGCCGCGCCAGCCACTTGATCTTGCGCGCCAGGAGCTTGCGCGCCGCCTCGGCCTCGGGGCCCGGCCGGTCGATGTGCGGCGGCGTCTCGTCCATGACCATGTCGATCTTGTCGGAGTTGGTCGCCGAGATCAGGCTGTTGCGCACCGCGACCGGCTTGCGCTCGATCTCGTAGCTCTCGAGCAGCGTCTCGCCGCCCCAGCCACGCAGCACCGCGTCGAGCTTCCAGGCGAGATCGCAGGCATCGCCGATGCCCGTGTTCATGCCGACGCCGCCGGTCGGTGCGAAGAGATGCGCGGCATCGCCGGCCAGGAAGACCCGCCCCTGGCGCCAGCTGCGTGCGACGGACTGGTGGTGGTGCCAGTGCATGGTCTGCAGCAGCTCGAACTCGAACGGCCTGCCGACCGCTCGCTGCAGGATCTTCTGCGGATCGAGATCCGCGGTCTGCTGCGACGGGTCGAGAAAATAGTACTGGTAGTTCCACAGCTCGACGCCGTCGATCGCCGTGAACACGCCGAAGCTGTCGGGCGTGAACACGAAGTACAGGTTCGCGACACCGAGGCCGTGCACCTGCAGGAAATCCCGGCTGCGGAAAAAGAAGCTGACGTTGGCGCGCATGCGGCCGCGGCCGTTGCGGCGGATGCCGAGCTCGCGTCGGATCGTGCCGGTGCCGCCGTCGCAGGCGACGAGGTACTGCGCGCGCACCGTCTCGCGCCTGCCGGTCGCGACTTCGCGCAGCTCGCCGGTGACGTGATCCGCGTGCTGCTCGAACGACTCGAAGCGCCAGCCGTGGCGCATCGTCAGCCCCGCGAGCGAGCGCGCATGCTCGATCAGCACCGGCTCGAGCGCCTGCTGGCCGATCTGCGTCTTGGAATACGGCGACCACTGCAGCTCGCGGAAGCGCTGCAGCGCCACGGGATCGCGATGGCGCCCTTCGTCGATCGACGGCGAGCGGAAACGGTGCAGTTCCTGCCCGGCGAGCCGCGTGGTGAAGATGATGTAGTAAGGCAGGTGGTTCGGCACCGCCGCGGCGAAGATCGGACCGTCGAGGCTCCAGCGGCGGAACAGCTCCATCGAGCGCGAGCCGAGCAGCGTCGCCTTGGGATGCGGAGCCGGCCCGGTGCGCTCCTCGACCAGCAGCGCGGACTGGCCGCGGTGCGCGAGGTCGATGCCGAGCGTGAGACCGACCGGGCCGCCGCCGACGATCAGGACGGGTGTTTCGATCATCGCCATCCGGCCACCCTCAGCTAAGGATCACGGCTTGCGGGCTCGCCCCTTCTCGCGGGCAGCGCAAGCCAGGCATGTCCGAACACGGCCGCAATGACCACGGCAGCGCCGGCATAGAAGACGGGCCCGAGCTCGCGCGACTCGCCGAGGAACACCGCCGCGATCGCAATCGCATAGATCGGCTCGAGATTCACCGCGAGCTGCGCCGTGAATGCCGAGACGTGGCGCAGCGCCACCAGCGACAGCGCGAACGGCAGCACCGTGCAGGCGACCGCCAGTACCAGCAGCAGCACGAGGTCGCGCTGCGACGGCAGCACGAGCCAGCCACCGGCCGGATCGCCGGCAACACCGGCGACACCTGCGACACCTGCGACACCGGCGACACCGGCGTCCGGCAGCCACGGCAGCAGCGCGAGCACCACGACCAGGCCCGCGGCGAATTCGATTGCCGTGACGCCGAGCGCATCGCGGTCGCCGATCCAGCGCTTGTTGAGCGTCATGAAGATCGCTGCCAGCACGGCCGACAGCACACCGACCCACAGCCCCAGGTTCATCGATGCCGGTATGCCACCTGCGATCATCACGATGCCGGGAATCACGACCAGGCCGAGCGCGAGGTCCCCGCGTCGCAGCGGTGCTGCGTGCAGCAGCGGCTCGAGCAGCACGATGGTCACCGGCGCGATCGCCAGGCAGATCGTCGCGACCGAAGCGTTCGCGAGCTTGATCGAGCCGTAGAACGCCAGCCAGTGCAGCGCGACGACGACGC
>JADLDF010000056.1 GCA_020846815.1 Gammaproteobacteria bacterium
AGGCCGTGGTCACGTGGAAATAGAAATTCGGCAGGGCCCACTTCTGCAGGAACGGCAGGCCGTCCATTTCCAGCGTGCGGGTGCGCAGCGGGATCACGATGTGGCGGGTCTCGGCGCCCTCGAGCTGGGTCGCCGATACGCCGGCGAGGAAATCGACCGTCTTCGCGACGCGGGCCCGGAGCTCGGCGAGGCTCTTCTCGTCGTCCGGGAACTTCGGCGCCTCGATGCCGGCGAGGCGCGCCGTGCTGTTCTTGGCGAAGTCGCCGGCGAGCTGTACCTGGCGGACGAACGACAGCATGTCGGGCGTGAGCCGCAGGCCTTCGAGGACGCCGGCCTCGATCTTCTTCGCGGCGGCATGGGCCTCGGCCTTCTCGAGGATGCGGCCGAGGTTCTGCAGCATCGGCAGGAACTGGCCGACGGTCATGGCGTGCATCGAAAGGGACATGGAAAACGCTCTCCTGTGGTCGGGCAGGGTCGGGTGGGATCGGTGGGGAGCGGCAGAATCACAGATCGATCCACCCGGTGCAATCGAGCGACAGGGGCCGTCTCGGCCTGGGAGGGTGCACCGGCCACGCCTGCGCCGAAGGGCGATCGTGCCCGGCTGAGTTCGCCAGCCGGCAATCCGCTCGCATCGTTTGATGCTCTCATGCGACAATGAAGGCTCCTGGGCAGCTTCTGGTTTGGATGATGGCGCTAATCTGGTCTCCGGCTCATATGGCGACCTTCGCGAAGGTGGTCGACCTGAATGGCTTCACGGCCGCGGCCAAGGCCCTGAAGGTACCCAAGGCGGCGGTCAGCCGGGCGATCGCCGAGCTCGAGCGCGAGCTCGGGCTCAAGGTGCTGACGCGCACGACCCGGCGCATCCACCTGACCCCCGCCGGCGAGCAGCTGCTGCCCCATTGCCGCACGATCCTCGAAGCGGCCGAGCAGGTGCGGCAGCGCTCGGCCGAGCTGACCGAGCAGCGCGGCGGGCCGCTGAAGGTGCTCGCCGAGGCCACCTATGGCCGGGTGCTGCTCTCGCCTCTGGTGCCGCGGTTTCTGGAGCGCTTCCCGGCGATCCCGCTCGAAGTGGAGCTCGGCGAGGCCGCCGAGGGCGACCGGGCCGCGGAGTTCGACGTCGTGGTCAAGGCCGGCGCGAGCGCGGATCCCGAGCGGATCTCCCGCGTGCTCGGTTCGCCGCCGGCGGTGCTGGTCGCGACCCCGGGGTATCTGCAGCGCTATCCCCTGCCCCTGCGGCCCGAGGAGCTCGAGGCTCACGAGCTCCTGACCCCGGACAGCGGCGCCGGTCCGTTCTTCACGCTGCGCCTCTCGCAGGGTCTGCGGCGCGCCGAGGTGTCGGTGCGGCCGAAGCTCGCCGTCAACGATCCCGCGCTGCTGCATGCCGCCGCCGCCGCCGGCCTCGGCATCGCGCTGCTGCCCGAGTTCCTGTGCCGCCAGGGTCTCGCCACGCAGAAGCTGCGCCAGGTGCTGCCCGACTGGGAGCTGCCGGAACAGGCTGCACTATGTGCAATCCACCCGGCGCGCCTCGCCCAGGATGCGCGAGTGAACGCGCTCGTCGATTTCCTGGCCGCGAACATCGTGCCGGCGCTGGCGCGGCAGGACGCACGGTAGAATCGGCCCCGGATTTCGGGTCGAACCAGAGGGGTTTCGGATGTACCGTGCACCGGTCAAAGACGTCCGTTTCGTTCTGCGCGAGCTGATCGACGAATCGGCGCTGCAGGCCTGCAGCGCGTTCGCCGACTACTCGCCCGAGCTCGCCGATGCCGTGCTCGAGGAAGCGGGCAGGTTCGCCGAGAACGTGCTCGATCCGCTCTACAAGTCGGGCGATCGCGAGGGCGCGAAATGGACGCCCGAGCGCGTGGTCACGCCCGCCGGTTTCAAGGCGGCCTATCGGCAGTACGTCGACGGCGGCTGGCCCTCCCTGCGCGCCTCGGCGCATTACGGCGGCCAGGCCGCGCCGACGGTGCTCGGCACCGCGGTCGAGGAGTTCTGGGGCGGCGCGAACCTCGGCTTCAAGCTCTGCCCGATGCTGACCCAGGGCGCGATCGAGGCGCTGGAGTTCAAGGGCTCCGCGGCGCAGAAGGATCTGTTCCTGCCGAAAATGGTCAGCGGCGAGTGGACCGGCACGATGAACCTGACCGAGCCGCAGGCCGGTTCGGACCTCGCGGCGGTGCGCACGCGCGCCGTGCCGGACGGCGCGGCCTACCGCCTCTTCGGCCAGAAGATCTTCATCACCTACGGCGAGCACGATTTCGCGTCGAACATCGTGCACATGGTGCTGGCGCGGATCGACGGCGCGCCGCCCGGGGTCAAGGGCATCTCGCTGTTCATCGTGCCGAAGTTCCTGCCGGATGCGGAGGGCGAGCCGGGCGTGCGCAACGACGTGCACTGCCTCTCCATCGAGCACAAGCTCGGCATCCACGCGAGCCCGACCTGCGTCATGGCCTTCGGCCAGAAGGAGGGCGCGGTCGGCTATCTGGTCGGCGAGCCGAACCGCGGCCTCGAGTACATGTTCGTGATGATGAATGCGGCGCGTCTCTCGGTCGGCCTCGAGGGCTATGCGGTGGCCGAGCGCGCCTTCCAGCAGGCCGCGGAATGGGCCCGGACGCGCGTGCAGGGCAAGCCGCCGGTCGCGGCTGCGGCCGGCCCGCTGCCGATCATCCATCACCCCGACGTCAAGCGCATGCTGCTGTCGATGAAGTCGCAGGTCGAGGCGATGCGTGCGCTCGGCCTGTATGCGGCCTTCCAGCTCGATCTCGGCGGCGCGCATCCGGACGAGAAGCTGCGCGCGGCAGCGCAGGCGCGCGGCGAGCTGCTGATCCCGATCGTCAAGGGCTGGAGCACCGAGACCGGCATCGAGATCGCCTCGACCGGCATCCAGGTGCACGGCGGCATGGGCTACATCGAGGAGACCGGTGCCGCGCAGCCGCTGCGCGACGTGCGCATCACGACGATCTACGAGGGCACGACCGGCATCCAGTCGAACGACCTCGTCGGCCGCAAGGTCGGCCGCGACCGTGGTGCCGCGATGGGCGCGATGCTCGCCGACATGCAGCGCGAGCTCGATGCGATCGCTTCGACGAAAGCATCCGTGAAGATCGCGAGAGAAGCCGCACTCGAGGGCGTCGCCGCGCTGCGTGGCGCGGTCGGCACGATCCTCGAGGCCATGGCGGGCTCGCCGGACCGCGCGTTCGCGGTCTCGGTACCGTTCCTGAAGCTCTGCGGCATCGTCATGGGCGGCTGGCTGCTGACGAAATCGGCCGACGTCGCGGCGCGCAGGCTCGCCGCCGGCGATGCCGACCGCGAGTTCCTCGCCGCCAAGCTCGCGAGCGCGCGCTTCTATGCCGAACAGGTGCTGCCGCAGGCCGCGGCGCTCGGCCGCATCGTCACGCAGGGCGCTGCCAGCGTGCTCGAGGTGGATGCGGCGCTGATCTGAGGCGGCGCCGCGGCTCACCCACGCGCCAGCAGACGAGCGCAGGTGTTGCGGCCCGATAAGCGGGCCGCCTGTCATCAGTCGCCACGTCGTGACCGCCGGCGTCCGGCATGCATGGAGCCGCATGCGCGCATCAATCGTGCCGCGGCGTGAACGCGAAGCCGAGCTGCACGCCTCGCCGCCGGCCGTGATCGCGCTCCAGTCGGCCGGCGACAGCTCGCGCCGGCCGCTCAGCGATTCGAGATAGGGATCGGCCGCGCCGCCGACGGCCCAGGTGTTCTGGTAGCCGAGATCGAGGCTGAACGCCCAGCGCCCGGAGCGCGCCACATAGGCATGCGTGGGGCGCATGTCGAGCCGCAGGAAACCGGAAGGCGTGAGATCGCGACTGCGCAGCAGGCCGAAGTGCGGCCACTCGAGCGCGTCCTCGGCAGCGTCGCTGGCGGCGGCGGCAGGAGCGGGCCCATCCGTGGGCCCTTCGCTGGCCGGTACGGTCTGTGCCGGGGTGGCCGTCGCGGCGAACAGCGCGCAGAGCAGGTGGATGACCAGCCAGGGCAGGATTCGCGGCGGCGGGCGGAGAGGGGTGCCCGGGGCCTGCGGATCCGACATCGACATGGGCATGCTCGCTTGATCTGTACGGCGCACGTGATCGCGGCGGTACCAGATGCCACGTTAGGCGAGGTCGCCATGCCGTAGCAGCTAGGCAAAGTCTCTTGCGCGCGTCGTCCTCGTCCGACGCATGATCCGAGGGCTGGACGATCCCGGCGGATGCAGGTCCAATGACCGGGCGAGGCATCGACATGGAGGTCTGATCGACCATGCAAAGACGTGAAATGCTCAAGGGCGGCCTGACGGTGGCCGCGGTCGCTATGGCCGGCGGTGCAGCTCGATCCCAGTCGGCAGCCGCGCCGGTTGGTGGCGCGGGGGCCGACGCGGCCAAGGGAAGCGGTGCAGGCAAGGAGGCCGGCGCGGATCCAGCCCGCGCACTGATCCGCCGCAGCATCCCGTCCTCCGGCGAGACGCTGCCGGTCATCGGCCTCGGCACCTCGGGGCCGTTCGAGGTCGGGCCCGATCCGGCGGTGCGCGCGCCGCTCGCCGAGGTGCTGGAAGGCTTCTTCGCCGGCGGCGCGACCCTGATCGACACCTCGCCGATGTATTCCACGGCCGAGGCCGTGCTCGGCGACCTGCTGACTCCGGCGATGCAGCAGCGCGCCTTCGTCGCGACCAAGGTCTGGACGCGCGGCGAGCAGGAGGGGCGCGCGCAGATCGCGCGCTCCGCGCAGCTCATGAAGCGCAAGGTGCTGGACCTCGTGCAGGTGCACAACCTGCTCGATCTCGACGTGCACCTGAAGACGCTGCGGCGCCTGAAGGACGAGGGCCAGGTGCGCTACGTCGGCATCACGCATTACACCGTGGCGGCGCAGGCCGAGCTCGCCGCGATCGTGCAGCGCGAGAAGCTCGACTTCGTGCAGTTCAACTATTCGGCGACTTCGCCCGAGGCCGAGCAGCGCCTGCTGCCGCTCTGCGCCGACCGCGGCGTCGCGACGCTGGTGAACCGCGCCTTCGACGACGGCAAGGTGTTCGCGAAGCTGAAGGACCGGCCGCTGCCGCCTTGGGCCGCGGAAATCGACTGCACGAGCTGGGCGCAGCTGCTGCTGAAGTTCGTCGTCTCGCATCCCGCGGTCACCTGCGTGATCCCGGCGACCGGCAAGATCCGCAACCTGCGCGACAATCTTGCCGGTGGCCGCGGCCGGCTGCCCGATGCGAAGCTGCGCAAGGCCATCGTCGAGGCCGTTGCCGCAGCCTGAGCAGTCGGCAGTCTCATGATTTCGTTACTGCGCGACAAGCTGCTCGAGGTACTGAAGGCCGTCGCTCCCCTGATCCTCGCCGTGTGTCTGCTGCAGTTCACGCTCGTGCACGCACCGCTCGAACTGTTCGCCCGGTTCCTGATCGGCTCGGTGCTGGCGATCGTCGGCATGCTGCTGCTGTTCGTGGGCATCGATCTGGGCGTGCTGCCGATGGGCCGGTTCATCGGCGCGGCGCTGCCCAAAAGAGGCTCGATGCTCCTGATCCTGACGGTCGCATTTTCCATCGGCTTCGCGACGACCATCCCGGAACCGGACGTGCTGGTGCTTTCGAACCAGGTCGACGAAGCTTCGGGAGGCGGCATTTCCGGCACTACGGTGCTGTACGCCATCGCGCTCGGCCTCGCGGCCATGACGGCCATCGCCATGGCGCGCATCGTGCTCGGCTGGCCCCTGAAGTACCTGCTGGCGGCGGGCTATCTGCTGGCCCTGGGGCTCGCCGCCTTCGCTCCGCCGCAGTTCGTGTCGCTGGCCTTCGATGGCGGCAGCGTCACCACCGGCGTGCTGTCCGCGCCGGTCATCATTGCCATCGCGATCGGCGTGAGCTCGGTGCTGGCCGGCCGCTCGGCCGTGTCCGACGGCTTCGGTATCGTGGGGTTCGCTTCCATCGGCCCGATCATCGCCATCCTGGCGATGGGCCTGCTGCAGCGATGAATCCGTCGTGGATCGAGGAAATCGTCACCATCGGCCGCGGCGTGACCATCGCCGTGACGCCGCTGGTGCTGCTGTTTCTGCTGTTCCAGGTCTTCCTGCTCAGGCTGCCGCTGAAGCAGGTGGCCGACGTGCTGAAGGGCGTGCTGATCGCGGCGGCAGGTCTCTTCCTGTTCCTCGTGGGCGTGGGCATCGCGTTCCTGCCTTTCGGTCGGGCCGTGGGCGAGGCGCTGGGGGCGCTCGAGCACAGCTGGCTGTTCGCCGCCATCGGCGTGCTGCTCGGCTTCCTCACGGCCTGGGGCGAGCCCGCGGTCCGTGTGCTGGCCGATCAGGTCGAGGACGCGTCGAATGGCTCGATCCGCAGCACGATGGTGCTGCTTGCCATCTGCATGGGAGTCGCCGTCTGGGTCGGCATCGGCATGCTGCGCATCAGCCACGGCATCCCGCTGCTCTGGCTGCTCGTGCCCGGCTACGGACTGGTGCTCCTGCTGATGGGGTTCAGCAGCCGGGAGTTCGTCGCGATCGCGGCGGATGCCGGTGGTGTCGCGACGGGTCCGCTCGCCAACTCCTTCCTGCTGGCACTCGCACTGGGCGCGTCGTCGTCGGCGGGTGGTCAGGATCCGATCCTCGACGGCTTCGGCCTGGTGTCGCTGATCGCGCTGGCGCCCATCATGTCGGTCATGGCGCTGGGACTGCTGGTCGAACTGAAGATGCGCAAACGGGAGCCGTGAAATGCTCAATCCACGCTTGATCGTGAGCATCGTGCGCAAGGGATGGGGAGATTCCGTCCTCGAGGCGACGATGAAGGCGGGGGCCCATGGCGGCACCGTGCTCTGCGGACGCGGCATCGGCCGCAACGAGCAGCAGCGGGTGTTCGGCATCCAGATCGAGCCCGAGAAGGAAGTCGTGCTCACCATGGTGCCGG
>JADLDF010000057.1 GCA_020846815.1 Gammaproteobacteria bacterium
GCTTCAAGAAGATCAATATCGAGGTCGAGCTCGGCTTCACCGCGGAGCAGGCCGCCGAGGAGGTGCAGCGCTGCCTCAACTGCGACGTGCAGACGGTGTTCGACGCCAAGCTCTGCATCGAGTGCGATGCCTGCATCGACATCTGCCCGGTCGACTGCCTGACCATGACGCAGGACGGCGAGGAAGCCGAGCTGCGCACGCGTCTCAAGGCGCCGGCGAAGAACCTCACGCAGGCGCTCTACGTCAGCGCGCCGCTGAAGCACACCGGCCGCGTCATGGTGAAGGACGAGGACGTCTGCGTGCACTGCGGTCTCTGCGCCGAGCGCTGCCCCACGGCCGCCTGGGACATGCAGAAGTCGCACGTGAAATGGCCGCATGCGGCCGACCAGCCGTCCGCGACCGCCGCTGCGGGGCTCAAAACCGCTTGAAGTACCGGCCGCCCGGCGGCTGCGGATCGACAGCGATTCCGCGCCGCCTGCCGCCACCAACCATCGATGCGTCCATGCTTTCTGGTCCATACCTCCCCGACTCACTGACACTGGATTTCCAGTAGAGGGCTCCATGTCGCCCGCCTCCCGCGTCAACGACTTCGTGATCAAGATCGCCACGGTCAACGGTACCGGCTCGGCGAGCGCCAACACGCTGCTGATGAAGTCAATTTTCCGCAGCGGCATCCCGGTCATGGGCAAGAACTACTTCCCGTCGAACATCCAGGGGCTGCCGACCTGGTACGAGATCCGCGTCTCAAGGGATGGCTACGTCGCGCGCTCCGGCAGAATCGACATCATGGTCGCGATGAACGCCGAGACCTACGGCCGCGACGTGCGCGAGGTCACGCCCGGCGGCTACCTGATCTACGACTCGACCTGGCCGCGCCCGGCGCTGCTGCGCCGCGACGACATCACGGTGCTCGGCATCCCGCTCGCGAAGCTCTGCAACGAAAACTTCAAGGGCGTGCGCACGCGCATCCTGATGAAGAACATCTGCTACGCCGGCGCGCTGGCGGCGCTGCTCGACCTCGACCTGGCGCGCATCCGCGAGCTGCTGGCCGAGACCTACGCCAAGAAGCCGGCGCTGGTCGACTCCAACATGCAGGCGATCCAGCTCGGCTACGACTACGCGAAGCAGAACTTCGAGTGCCCGCTGCCGCTGCGCGTCGACAAGATGGACAAGACCGCCGGCCACATCATGATCGACGGCAACACCGCCGCCGGCCTGGGCGCCGTGTATGCAGGCGCCACGGTCGCGGGCTGGTACCCGATTACGCCCTCGACCTCGCTGATGGACGCGTTCAAGAGCTTCGCCGACCGCCTGCGCGTCGATCCGGAGACCGGCCGGAACAACTTCGCGTTCATCCAGGCCGAGGACGAGCTCGCAGCCATCGGCATGGTGCTCGGCGCGAGCTGGAACGGCGCGCGCGCCTTCACCGCGACCTCGGGCCCGGGCATTTCGCTGATGAGCGAGTTCTTCGGGCTCGCCTATTACGCCGAGATCCCGGCCGTGGTGTTCGACGTGCAGCGCGTCGGTCCCTCGACCGGCATGCCGACGCGCACCCAGCAGTGCGACCTGCTGGCCGCGGCCTACGCCTCGCACGGCGACACCAAACACGTCTGCCTCTATCCCGCGAACCCCGAGGAGTGCTTCTACATGGCCGTGCAGGCCTTCGACCTCGCCGAGCGCCTGCAGACCCCGGTCATGGTCTTGCTGGACCTCGACATCGGCATGAACGACTGGATGTGCCGGGACCTGAAATGGGACGACGCATACCAGCCGGACCGCGGCAAGGTGTACGGCAAGGCCGAACTCGAGAAGATGGAGAAGTTCTACCGCTACCTCGACCGCGACGAGGACGGCATCCCGTACCGCACTTTCCCGGGCACGCATCCGAAGGGTGCGTACTTCACCCGCGGCTCGGGCCACACGCAGTACGGCACCTACACCGAGGACGCGGCCGAGTACCAGATCGTGCTCGATCGCCTGCTGCGCAAGTTCGCGACCGCGAAAAAGCTCGTGCCCGAGCCGGTCATCGACCAGGACGCGAAGGTCGAGGTCGCGATCGTCTCGGTCGGCAGCTGCGATGGCGCGATCCGAGAGGCGCGCGACATCCTGCGCTCGCGCGGCATCGCGACCAACTACCTGCGCATCAAGGGCTTCCCTTTCGGCGAAGAGATCGAGAAATTCCTCGCCGAGCACCACATCCTCTATGTCGTAGAGCAGAATCGCGACGCGCAGCTCAAGTCGCTGCTGACGCTCGAGACGCGGGTCGAGAAATCGAAGCTGCGCTCGCTGCTGCACTACAGCGGCCTGCCGGTCTCCTCGTCGTTCATCGTCGACGGCATCCTCGCCGACCTCGCCGAGGGCCGTCGCGCCGTTGCCGGAGTCGTCAAATGACGTTCATCCCCAAGCCGAAAGTCACCCACCCGAGCCTGCCGAAGAACGCGCTCGGACTCACCCGCCGCGATTACGAGGGCGCGCTGTCGACGCTCTGCGCCGGCTGCGGCCACGACTCGATCACCGCCGCCATCATCGAGGCCTGCTGGGGTATTGCGGCGCGACCCGAGAATGTCGTCAAGCTGTCGGGCATCGGCTGCTCGTCCAAGACCACGGCTTACTTCGTCAGTGGCGGTCACGGCTTCAACTCGGTGCACGGCCGCATGCCATCGATCGCAATGGGCGCGAACGCCGCCAACCGCAACCTCTACTACGTCGGCGTGTCGGGCGACGGCGACTCGCTGTCGATCGGCCTCGGGCAGTTCTGCCATGCGATCCGTCGCAACGTGAACATGCTCTACCTCATCGAGAACAACGGCGTCTACGGCCTGACCAAGGGCCAGTTCTCGGCCTCGGCCGACATCGGCACCAAGGCCAAGAAGGGCGAAGTCAACCAGCAGCCGCCGATCGATCCGGTGCTGCTGGCGATGAACCTGGGCGCGGGCTTCGTCGCGCGCAGCTTTTCGGGCGACAAGGCGCAGCTCGTGCCGCTGATCCAGGCGGGCCTGAAATACCCGGGCTTCGCCGTCATCGACGTGCTCTCGCCCTGCGTCACCTTCAACGACCACGAGGGTTCCACCAAGAGCTACGCCTACACCCGCGAGCACTTCGAGCCGGTGGTGCATGCCGACTTCGTGCCGCTGGAGCGCGAGATCACCGCGGACTACGGCGCCGGGCAGGCGATGCCGGTGATGCTGCACGACGGCAGCCGGATCCTGCTGCGCAAGCTCGCCGAGGACTACGACCCGACCGATGCGCAGAAGGCCTATGGATACGTGCAGGAGCACATCGCGAAAGGCGAGGTCCTGACCGGATTGCTGCATCTGCGGTCGACCGACAAGTCGGAGTTCCACGCGCTCAACGGCACGCCCGACCAGCCGCTGAACCAGGTGCCGTATGCGAAGCTCACGCCGGGCGCGAAGGCGCTGGAGAAGGTACTCGCGCGCTACCGCTGAGGCGCGCTAGACTGCGCACCGTTCATTCGGCTGGAGTCGACGATGGGCAAGGGTGACAGCAGGACCAAGCGCGGCAAGATCTACCAGGGTTCTTTCGGCAAGACGCGCCCGAAGGATCCGA
>JADLDF010000058.1 GCA_020846815.1 Gammaproteobacteria bacterium
AATGGCGCGGGCGGCGATGCGCTCGGCGCCGTGCCGGATGCGCACAGCGAGTTCCGGCCGCTGCACGTCGTCGCGCGCAACTTCCTGGTGTGGCGCAAGCTCATGTTCTCGTCGCTGGTCGGCAACCTCGTCGACCCGCTGATCTTCCTGGTCGGCCTCGGCTACGGCCTCGGCGCCTTCCTGCCGCGGCTCGACGGCGTGCCCTATCTCAACTTCCTCGCCGCCGGCATGCTCTGCTACAGCACCATGAACAGCGCGTCGTTCGAAGCGCTGTGGTCGGCCTATTCGCGGCTCGCGGTGCAGCGCACCTGGGAAGGCATCCTGCACGCGCCCATGACGGTGCGCGACGTCGTGCTCGGCGAATGGCTCTGGGCCGGTGCCTGCAAGGCGCTGCTGTCGGGCGTCGCGATCCTGCTGGTCATGTACGGGCTCGGCGTCGTCGACGGCCTGCGGCCACTCGCGGTGCTGCCGGTCGTGATGCTGATCGGCCTGTGCTTCGCGGGCATCGCGCTGGTGGTGACCACGCTGGCGCGCTCGTTCGACTCGTTCACTTACTACTTCACGCTGGTGATCACGCCGATGATGTTCCTCTCGGGCGTGTTCTTCCCGCGCGACTCGCTGCCCGCCGTGGTGCAGCTCGTCGGACGGCTGCTGCCGCTGTCGCACGGCGTGGACCTGGTGCGCGGCATCACGCTCGGGCGAGCGCTCGAGCATCCGCTGCTGAACGTCGCGGTGCTGCTCGGCTACGGCCTCGCCAGCATCACGCTCGCGACGCGGATCGCGCAGCGGCGGCTGACGAAGTAGGCACGCCGCAACACGACACGACGCGCTGCGGCGCGCCACCTGCCGACACATCCGGCAACAAGCTGTCTGCGCAGCACATCCGGCAACACCCGCATGCGCGGGCGCGTCGCACCGGCATACGGAGCCGGGGCAAGAATGCCGCTGCGGGTAGCCCGCACGCGCCTCGCCCGGCATAATTCCCCACTGTCAGAACCACGCCGCGCGCCCGCGGTCAGAGCCAGTGCCGCCACCGTGAAGCCCGCCCCGATCGAGCGGGCAGGCGCGGCCCATGGGAGAGATTGATGCCGATCCAGCTGATGTCGCCGCGCCCGTCGTCGCGATGGGCCCGGGCCGCCGCGCTCGTCGCCCTGCTGTTCGTACCCCTGCTGCAGGGCTGCCTGGGTTCGGGCGGCTCCGACGAGCCGACGATCAGCCAGCAGCCGCGCGACCGCGCAGTCTTCATCGGCGCCACGGCGACCTTCGACATCGGCGTCGGCGGCAAGGGTCCGCTGAGCTTCCAGTGGCGGCGCAACGGCGTTGCGATCTCCGGCGCGGCCGCCGGCACCTATACCACGCCCGCGGTGCTGCTCGCCGACAGCGGCAGCAAGTACTCGGTCGTCGTGACCAACGAGGCAGGTGCGGTCACCAGCGCGGAGGCGACCCTGACCGTCTACGGCCCGCCGACGATCACCACCCAGCCGGTCGCGCAGACGGTCGCGCTCGGCGCCACCGCGACCTTCAGCGTCGTGGCGAGCGGCGAAGGCCTGAGCTACCAGTGGCGACGCAACGGCGTCGCGATCTCGAGCGCGACCAGCGCCTCGTATACCACCGCGGCCACGGTCGCGGGCGACGACGGCGTCGAGATCAGCGTCGACGTGGTCAACGGCGCCGGCGTCATCGGCAGCACGCCGGCGATCCTGACGGTCACTGCAGCGCCGGCCGTGGTCACGGGTCCGCTCGGCCAGCGCACCGCCATCGGCGAGCGCGCCGTGTTCGGCGTCTACGCGACCGGCGGCAACCTGCAGTACCAGTGGCAGCGCAACGGCGCACCGATCGCGGGCGCCACGGCCCGCAGCTACACCACGCCACCGGTCACGGCCGCCGACGACGGCGCGCAGTTCAGCGTCGTGGTCAGCAATGCCCAGGGCTCGGTGACCAGCGCCGGCGCGACGCTCACCGCGGTGAGTGCCGCGGTCGCGGCACCGGCCACGCCGTTCGCCGAGGTCGCTGCCTCACGCAGCGCCACCGCGGCCGAGGCGTTCACCGTGGTCCGCCGCAGCAACGGCACGGTGTCGGCCTGGGGCTACGGCACCGACGGCCAGCGCGGCGACGGCACCACCGCCACGGCCTCGGACACGCCGAGCACCGTGACCCTGCCGAGCGGCGCCGGCGCGCGCAGCATCGCCGCGGGCGGCAGCCACGCGCTGCTGCTGACGACGGCCGGCGAAGTCTATGCCTGGGGCCGCAACACCTACGGCCAGCTCGGCGTCGGCGACCAGGTGAACCGCAGCACGCCGGCCCTGGTCACGCTGCCGGCCGCGGCCGTTTCGATCGCGGCCGGCCGCGAGTTCTCGGTCGCGGCGCTCGCCGACGGACGTGTCTACGCCTGGGGCCTCAACAGCGACGGCCAGCTCGGCGACGGCTCGCGCATCACCAGCCTGGCGCCGATCGAGATCAGCGGCGTCACTGGCGTCACGGCCGTATCCGCCGGCAACTCGCACGTGCTCGCGCTGCGCAGCGACGGCAGCGTCTGGGCCTGGGGCACGAACGCCTCGGGGCAGCTCGGCAACGGCGGCTTCGTGCTGAGCCGGGTCCCGGTCGCGACGCTGGCCACCGACGTGGTGCGCATCCGCGCCGGCGGAGACGTGTCGCTGGCGATCACCAGCCGCCGCATCGGTCTCGCCTGGGGCGAGAACAGCGCCGGCCAGCTCGGCCTCGCGAGCCTCACGGCCAACGACGTGCCGACACCGGTCGGCGTGCTGGCCGAGGTCGTCGATGCCTCGGCAGCCGACACGCTGTCGCTGTTCGTCGGCGCCGACGGCGCGCTGCGCACCGCGGGCAGCAACGAGACGGGCTCGCTCGGCGACGGCACGACGACCGCGCGCGGCAGCTACGGCGCGGTCAACGGCGTGAGCACGGCGCTCACGGCTTCGGTCGGTGGCCGCTCTTTCGGCGTCGCGCTGCGCACCGATGGCCGGCTGCTCTCCTGGGGCGACAACACCGGCGACCAGCTCGGCAACAGCTCGCTGCCCGCGAGCGGCACCAGCACCGCTACCGAGGTGCCGAGCTTCAGCGCCGGGCCCTGAACGCGCGCGCTGGCTTCCTCCTCCCGGGCCGGCGCGGGTCCGGTCGGGTGCGCGCACGCTCTGCTCGGCCCTGTCCCTGCCTGGTGGGCCGGCGTGCGTCCGGGAGACCCGCGTCGCTCCTGCACTGCGCGCGATCCACCAACCGACAGCGCCATCGACGTCGCGCGATATGACGTAATCCGCGCAAAGGCCGGTTCGGCTGGACGAGCCGCAGAGTTGCGGCAAGAATGTTGTGAACAAAGGTCGCGCGGCCCTCTGCCTCGCGCGGCCGCGAGCACTCCGCTCGAAAACACGACGAACAGGTGCGCGCGATGCCTGCAGACCGCAAGTCCATGCAACTCCTCCTGCCGATCGCTCTGTCGACCGTCGGCGCCGTCGCCGTGGTCCATGGTGCACCACCTTCGGTCGCGGACTTCGCGCAAGGCGCGCACTTCTTTGCGCCCTCCATTTCTCCGGACGGCTCCATGCTCGTGCACCTCACGCACTCGGTCGATGGCCGCAGGGCCGTAGCCGTGCGCAAGATCGGCGAGGGCGCCGGCACCGCGATCATGAGCGGCGAAGCCGGCGCCAAGGGCAGCTTCCTGGCCACGGGCTGCTGGTTCAAGAACGACCAGCGCATCGTCTGTCACTTCGACGGCTTCGACTTCGACGGAGGACGGCCGTATCCGATCTCGCGGCTCGTCTCCGTGAACCGTGACGGCAGCGACATCAAGGTGCTGGTGCAGCGCGGCGCCAGCGGCGCCTCGCAGT
>JADLDF010000059.1 GCA_020846815.1 Gammaproteobacteria bacterium
CGCGGCCGAACTGGCCTTCCCAGACGGCATAGGCGCGGCCCGACAGGTCGATCGCGACCTGCGCGCGCGCCTCGTCCATGGGCAGCAGGAAGCCGTAGCGGGCGATGCCGCGCTTGTCGCCGAGCGCGCGGCGCAGCGCCTCGCCGAGCGCCAACGCGCAGTCCTCGATGGTGTGGTGCTCATCGACGTGCAGGTCGCCCTTGCAGTCGAGCTCGAGCGCAAAGCCGCCGTGCTTGCCGAGCTGCTCGAGCATGTGGTCGAAAAAGCCGATGCCGGTGGCGGCACGCACCGGGCCCGTGGCGTCGAGGTCGACGCTGACCACGATCTCGGTCTCGCGCGTGCGGCGCGAGACCGTGGCGCGGCGCGCCAGGAGCTCGCGCGCGATCGCCGGCCAGGTCTCCGCGGGCGTGCCGTGACGGCACACCCGCAGGCCGCGCGTGCCGAGGTTGCGCGCGAGCTCGAGGTCCGTGTCGCGATCGCCGATGACCGCGCTCGCGCCGAGATCGACGCCGCGCTCGCGGATCCAGTCGTCGAGCAGCGCGGTGCGCGGCTTGCGGCAGGCGCAGCCGTCGGCCGGGCGGTGCGGGCAGACGAACACCGCTTCGAAGCCGATACCCTGGCTCGCGAACGCGTCCATCATGAAGCGCTGCGGCACCTCAAACTGCGGCTGCGGGAAGCTCGCCGTGCCGAGGCCGTCCTGGTTGGTCACGATCGCGAGCTTCCAGCCGCCCGCGACGAGCTCGCGCAGGCTCGCGAACACGTCGGGCATGAAGCGGATCTTGTCGAGCGCGTCGACCTGCTCGTCGGCCGGCTCCTCGATCAAGGTCCCGTCGCGGTCGACGAACAGCACTTTCATGCGAGGCTCCGGATCAGTCGGTCGTTCTGTTCGGGCGAGCCGATGGTCAGGCGCAGCGCCTCGCCGAGCCCGGCGCTGCCGCGGAAGTCGCGCACGATCAGGCCCGCGTCCATGATGGCGCGCAGCGCCGCGCCCGCGTCGCGGAACTCCACCAGCAGGAAGTTCGCGGCACTCGGCCAGACCCGCAGCACGGCCGGCAACGGCGCGAGCGCCGCGGCGAGCCGCGCCCGCTCGGCGACGGTCGTGGCGATGCGCTCGCGCGCCACGGCCAGCGCCGGCGGCTGCAGCGCGCGCAGCGCCGCCTCGATGGTCGGCTGCGCCATCGCGTAGGGTGGGATGATCTTGCGCAGCAGCGCGACGATCGGCGCGGCGGCGAGCAGGCTGCCGACCCGTGCGCCGGCGAGGCCGTGCGCTTTGGACAGCGTGCGCAGCACGACGAGCTGCGGAAAGTCGGCGAGCCAGCGCGCGTAGCTCGCATGGCCGCAGAACTCGGCATAGGCCTCGTCCACGACCACGAGCGCACGGCCGGCACAGGCCTCGAGCACCGCGTGCACCTGCGTCTCGGTGAGCTCGTTGCCGGTGGGATTGTTCGGCGTGCACAGATAGACGAGCTTCACGGCCGGCGTCAGCGCAGCGCGCAGCGCCGGCAGGTCGAGCGCGTAACCGTCCTCGCGGCGCAGCGGCACGCTGACCACCGCGGCGCCCTGGATGCGCGCCGCCACTGCGTACATGCCGAAGGTCGGCGGACAGACGATGACCGCGTCGCGCCCGGCGGCGCAGAACGCCCGCGTCAGCAGGTCGATGCCCTCGTCGCTGCCGCGCCCGACCAGCAGCTGCGCCGGCGCCACGCCATAGAGCGCGGCGAGCGCGGCCACCAGCTCCTGCGGCTGCGGCTCGGGATAGCGGTTCAGCCCCGCGGCCGAAGCATCGCCCGGCACGCGCCACGGCGACTCGTTGGCGTGCAGGCGCTCGAGGCGCGGATCCCAGGCCGCGTGCTCGTAGGGCCGCAGCGCCAGGATCTCCGGCCGCGCCAGCGCCAGCGGATCGCCGGGCGTCACGAGCGGCCTCCGCGCAGCACCGCGAGGCGTCGCGTGACCGCGCCGGCGTGGGCATCGAGCCCTTCCAGACCGGCCAGCGTCGCAGCCGTCGGCCCGAGGTCCAGCAGACCCTCGGGGCTGATCTCCTGCACGGTGATGCGCTTGACGAAGTCGAGCAGCGACAGGCCGCTGTAGGCGCGCGCATGGCCATAGGTCGGCAGCACGTGGTTCGTGCCCGAGCAGTAGTCGCCCATGGGCTCCGGCGTCCACTCGCCGAGGAATACCGAGCCGGCGTCGGTCACGCGCTCCAGCCAGCGGCGCGGCTCACGCAGCTGCAGGATCAGGTGCTCGGGCGCATAGGCGTTCGAGACCGCGAGCGCCGTCTCCAGGTCGTCGACCCGCAGGATGCGGCTCTGCGCGACCGAGGCGGCCAGCACCGCGGAGCGTGACAGCGTGGCGCGCTGCGCCTCGACCTCGCGCTGCACGGCATGGGCGAGCTCGCGCGACGTCGTGACCAGGATCGCCTGGGCCAGCGCGTCGTGCTCGGCCTGCGCGAGCAGGTCGGCGGCGACGAATTCGGCGCGGGCCGTGTCGTCGGCGATGACCAGCACTTCCGAGGGGCCGGCCGGCAGGTCGAGCGCCGCGCCGGCGGGGTCCGCCGCCACGCGCTGCTTGGCGGCCGTGACCCAGGCCGAGCCGGGCCCGAAGATCTTGTCGACCTTGGGCACCGAGGCCGTGCCGTAGGCGAGCGCGGCGATCGCCTGCGCGCCGCCGACGCGATAGACCTCATCGACGCCGCAGACCTGCGCCGCGGCCAGGATCGCGTCATCGACGCGGCCCTCCTTGCCCGGCGGCGTGCACAGCGCGATGCGCGGGCAGCCGGCGATCATCGCCGGCACCGCCGACATGATCAGCGCCGAGGGCAGGGGCGCGGAACCGGCCGGCACGTAGAGCCCGACGGCCTGGATCGGCCGCACGATGCGCTCGCAGCGCACGCCCGGCGAAGTCTCGATCGACAGCGGTGCGAGGCGCTGTGCCTCGTGGAAGCGCCGCACGTTGGCGACCGCGCGCTCGATGGCCTGCAGCGCGGGGCCGGCGAGGCGCGCGGCCGCGGCGGCGAACTCCGCCGTCTCGACGCGCAGCGACTGCAGCTGCACGCCGTCGAAGCGGGCCGAGTACTCGCGCAGCGCGTCGTCGCCGCGCGTACGCACATCGTCGACGATCCGGGCGACCGCGGCGGCGAGATCCGCGCGCGCCTCGGGCGAGGGGCGGCCGAGCGCCGCGCGCCGCGCCGCGGCATCGAGCGCCGACCACTCGAGCAGCGGCAGGCTCATGCGAGCATCTTCTCCACGGGCAGCACCAGCAGGGCGCTCGCGCCGGCCTTCTTCAGGCTCTCGAGCGTCTCCCAGAACACGTTCTCGCGGCACACGGCGTGGATCGCGACCTTGTCGGGGTGGCCTTCGAGCGGGATGATCGTCGGCGACTCGCTGCCCGGCAGCAGCTTGCGGATCTCGGCGAGCGCGGCGCGCGGCGCGTGCAGCATGATGTACTTGCTCTCCTTGACCTGCTGCACGCCGTCGATGCGCATCAGCAGTCGCTCGACCCATTCGTCCTTGATCGCCGGCAGCGCAACCGGCGTGCGGATCAGCACGGCGTGGCTCTCGAGCACCGTCTCCACCTCGTGCAGGCGGTTCGCGATCAGCGTGGAGCCGGTCGACACCAGGTCGCAGATCGCGTCGGCGCGGCCGAGCCGCGGCGCGATCTCGACCGCACCCGACAGCGTGACGATCTCGGCATCGAGCTGGCGCTCGGCGAGATAGCGTGCCAGCAGGTAAGGGTAGGTCGTGGCGATGCGCTTGCCGCGCAGCCAGGCCGGGCCCGTGAAGTCGGTGCCGTCCGGCACCGCGATGCTCAGGCGGCAGCGGCCGAAGTCCAGCGAGCGCAGCACCTCGAAGCGCGCCGCGGTGCCGCGCGAGGCGAGCTCCAGGCGCTTCTCCTCGATGACGTTCAGACCGACGAGGCCGAGGTCGCTGACGTCCTCCTGCACGAGGTCGGGGATGTCATCGTCGCGCACGAACAGCAGGTCGAGCGGCATGTTCTCGCCGTAGCCGACCAGCTGGTCCTTGCCGCGCGAGAGCTTCAGGCCGCAGCGCACCAGCAGGTCCACCGAAGGATCGGTGAGGCGGCCGGACTTCTGCACCGCGAGCTTGAGTCGATAGTCTTTGTCCATGGTCGGGGGAGTCGGTCCTGCAGGGCGCGAATGGCTCGCGCGGGTGGGTCGGGGGGAAACGGAGCCCGGCGCGCTCAGCGCGGCGCCGGGCCGGGATGGCGCTGCGCCTCGATGCGGCGCAGCGCCAGGTCGTAGCCACCGTTGCCGTCGGACACGTAGCGCGCGACCCGGCCGATGGTCGTGACGCTGACGCCTGTGGCCTCGTGGATCGCGCGGTAGGGCATGCCGCGCTCCAGCCACTCGACCACGGCCCAGCGATCCGCCATGGCCTCGAGCTCGGCGGGCGTGCACAGGTCGCGGAAGAATGCGCGGCATTCCTCGACCGTCTTCAGCGTCAGGATCGCCTGATAAAGGCCGCGCTCGAACAGCGCCTCCTGGCGGGGCGAAATGTTGCGGTGCTGTTTCATTCGTTCCAATGTAATAGCACGTTAATACGCTAACAGAAGGCGGCACGGCCGGCAAGCCCGACGGCAGCCGGTTGACGGTCGACCGGCTGCCTCCGTAGACTTCGCGCCCACTCATCGAGACCGGCTGAGGGAAAGGCCCTTTGACGCCGGGGCAACCGCCGAAACTCACCATTTCGGGAAGGTGCCAACTCCTGCAGCGGCGGCCCGCGCGGCCCCGCGACAGATGAGCCGTCTGCGCGACCCCGCACCGGAATCCGGGCGGGCGAGGGTGCAGGCAGCCCGCCCCCGCGGGTGCTCCCGGAGTCTCGACGAGTGCGCGCGCCG
>JADLDF010000060.1 GCA_020846815.1 Gammaproteobacteria bacterium
CGAACTTCAGGATGCGCACGTCGATCTCGTCGCCGACCTTGACGACTTCCGACGGATGCTTGACGCGCTTCCAGGCCATGTCGGTGATGTGCAGCAGGCCGTCGATGCCGCCGAGGTCGACGAACGCGCCGTAGTCGGTGAGGTTCTTGACCGTGCCGCGCACGGCCGCGCCTTCCTGCAGGTTCTCCATGAGCGCGCTGCGCTCGGCGGAGAAGTCCTGCTCGACGACCGCGCGACGCGACACGACGACGTTGTTGCGCTTCTGGTCGAGCTTGATGACCTTGAACTCGAGCGGCTTGTTCTCGAGATACGAGGTGTCGCGCACCGGGCGCACGTCGACCAGCGAGCCGGGCAGGAATGCGCGCACGTGCTCGATCTCGACGGTGAAGCCACCCTTGACGCGACCGGTGATGATGCCGGTGACGATCTCGCCCTTGCCGAAGGCGTCTTCGAGGCGCGTCCAGGTGCGCGCGCGCTTGGCCTTTTCGCGCGACAGGCGCGTCTCGCCGTTGCCGTCCTCGACGGCGTCCAGCGCGACTTCGACTTCGTCGCCGGGCTTGACCTCGATCTCGCCGCGTTCGTTCTTGAACTGGCCGATGTCGATCACGGCTTCGGACTTGAGGCCGACGTTGACGATGACGATGTCGTCGGTGACATCGACCACGAGGCCGGAGAGGATCATCCCCGGGCGGATTCGCTGGCTGGCGAGGCTCTGCTCGAAGAGCTGGGCAAAACTTTCAGTCATACACTCTCTCGCACGGCCTTGCGCCGTGCCGTCTGGTCCGCGGCCCGGTTCCAGGAGCCGTGGGGGTTGTTGCTAATGGGCTCTGCGTCCATGCAGCGCCCGTCCACGAAATGACGTCTGCGAAAATGCGCCCGATCAGGGCCAGAGCGATCGCTGCCGGCCGAGCTCGAGCACGCGCTCGACCACGGCGGCGACGGACAGGCCCGTCGAATCGAGGATCTGCGCATCCTCCGCGGGGCGCAGCGGCGCGACGGCGCGGGTGGAATCCCGCTGGTCGCGTTCGGCTATCTCCCGCGAAAGGGCGGCAAGACTAACAGCGGAACCCTTGTCTTTCAACTGCTTATGACGCCGGACGGCCCTTTCTTCGGCGCTGGCGGTGAGGAAGATCTTGAGCGGCGCCGCCGGGAACACCACTGTCCCCATGTCGCGCCCGTCCGCGACCAGCCCGGGCGGCTCGGCAAAGCGGCGCTGCCGCTCCAGCAGCGCCGCCCGCACCGGCGGCCAGGCGGCGACCCGGGAGGCCCCCTGCCCGACCTCCTCGAGGCGGATCCGGCCGGTCACGTCCCGGCCATCGAGACGCACCAGCTCCGCTCCGGCAGCATCGGAGCCGAAACCGACGTCCATGGCCTCGGCCAGCGCGGCGTGGGACACGACGTCCTCGGGATCGAGGCCGCGGTCGAGGCCCGCCAATGCCACCAGCCGGTAGAGCGCGCCGCTGTCGAGCAGACGCCACCCCAGGCGGCCGGCGACCAGCCGGCTGACCGTGCCCTTGCCAGAGCCCGACGGCCCGTCGATGGTCAGTACGGGGACGGCCGGTCGCGTCTCGGTCATCCGGATGCGCCCTGCTTCAGCCGAGTTCGCGCAGACCGAGGCCGACCGAGCGGGCCAGCGCCGCGAAACCGGGGAAGGACGTGGCGACGTTGGCCGTGTCGTCGATTCCGATCGGATCCGAGGCGCGCAGCGCCGCGACCGCGAACGACATCGCGATGCGGTGATCGCCGTGGCTATCGATGCGTCCGCCGCCGAAAGCCGGGCCGGGGCAGGGCCGGCCGCGGATCCAGATGCCGTCCGGCAGCAGCTCGTGCTCGACGCCGAGCGCGGCCAGGCCGGCCGCCATGGTCGCCAGCCGGTCGCTCTCCTTGACGCGCAGTTCCTCGGCGCCGCGGACCAGGGTCTCGCCTTCGGCGCAGGCGGCGGCGATGAAGAAGATCGGGAACTCGTCGATGGCCAGCGGCACCACGGCCTCGGGTACGCGGATGCCGCGCAGCGCGCGCGGTCGCACCTCGATGTCGGCGACCGGCTCCGGCGAGTCGTCCGCATGGCGGTGCAGGCGGATGTCGGCGCCCATCGCGGTCAGCATGTCGAGCAGTCCGGTGCGCGTCGGGTTCACGCCGACGTTGCGCAGCATCAGCCCGGTGCCACCGCCGAGGCAGGCGGCCACCATGAAAAAGGCCGCCGACGAGAAGTCACCCGGGACCGCGACGCGCGCGGCCTGCAGGGCCTGACCACCCTCGAGCGCGACGCTGTTGCCGCTGCGCAGCAGCTCCACGCCGAAGCCGGCCAGCATGCGCTCGGTATGGTCGCGCGTCGGCGCGGGCTCAGTGACCCGCGTGCGGCCCTCGGCCGACAGCGCTGCGAGCAGCACCGCCGATTTCACCTGAGCACTGGCCACGGGCATCTGGAAGTCGATCGCCCGCAGCGGCCGGCCACCGCGGATCAGCACGGGTGGCCGGCCATCCTGGGTCTCGATGACCGCGCCCATCTCGCGCAGCGGCTTCGCCACGCGCTCCATCGGCCGCCGCATCAGCGAGGCATCGCCGACCAGCGTAACGTCGAACGGCCGGCCGCAGAGCAGCCCCATGAAGAGGCGCATCGCCGTGCCGGCGTTGCCCATGTCGAGCGGCCCCGGCGGCGCCCGCAGGCCGTCGCGGCCGACGCCCTCGACGAACAGATGGGTCGCGCTGCGCGACTCGATCGCAACGCCCATCGAGCGCAGCGCCGCGAGCGTGGCGAGGCAATCCTCGCTGGCGAGGAATCCGCTGACTTCGGTACGGCCGCTGGCGATCGCGCCGAGCATCAGCGAGCGGTGCGAGATCGATTTGTCGCCGGGAACGACGACCTCGCCCTGCAGCGTGCCGCCGGGTACGACTTCCCAGCTCCGGGCGCTCACAGGATCGCCCGCGGGTAGGAGCCGAGCACGCGGTACAGCGAGGCCCGGGCCTTGAGCTCGGCCAGCGCCGTGGCGACCGGCGGATCGTCGACGTGACCTTCGAGGTCGATGAAGAAGACGTAGTCCCACTTGCCGCGCTGGGACGGCCGCGACTCGATGCGCGTCATGCTGATGCGGTTCTGGGCGAGCGGCTCGAGCAGCCGGTAGAGCGCCCCGGGGGCCTCGGTCTTGCCCGTGGACACCAGCAGCGTCGTGCGGTCGCGGCCGCTCGGGCCGAATACCCGCCGGCCAACGACGAAGAAGCGCGTGGTGTTGTCGGGGCGGTCCTCGATGCCCGGCACCAGCATCGTCAGGCCGTAGACCTCGGCGGCCGTCTGGCCGGCGATGGCCGCGGTGCCGAGCTCGTCGCGTGCGCGGCGCGCGGCCTCGGCGTTGCTCGACACCGGTATGCGCTCGACGTCCGGCAGGTTCTCGTTGAGCCACTGGCGGCACTGCGCCAGCGACTGCGGATGGCTGCAGACGCGGCGGATCTGATCCAGCGAGTCCATGCGGCCCATGAGGCACTGGTGGATGCGCAGCTCGACCTCGCCGCAGATCTTCAGCGGCGAAGTCAGGAAGCGATCGAGCGTGTGATTCACCGAGCCTTCGGTCGAGTTCTCGACCGGAGCGACGCCGAAATCGGCATGCCCCGCTTCGACCTCGTGGAACACCTCGTCGATCGACGCCAGCGGCAGTGCGCGCGCCGAGTGGCCGAAATGCTTGTATACGGCGGTCTGCGAGAACGTGCCCTCGGGGCCGAGGAAGGCCACCTTGAGCGGTTCTTCCTGGGCGAGGCAAGCCGACATGATCTCGCGGAACAGCCGCAGGATCTCCTCGTCGCGCAGCGCCCCGCTCTCGCGGGCCCGGGTGTTGCGTTCGAGCGCCCGCTGCAGCACCTGGGCCTCGCGCTCCGGCCGGTAGAAATCGACGAGGTGCCCGTCTCGGTGCTTGGAGACGCCGACCTGGCGGGCCAGGCGTGCGCGCTCGTTCAGCAGGGCGTGCAGGTTCTCGTCGACCGCGTCGATGCGGCTGCGCAGGTCCTCGAGGCGGGCCGGTGTTCCTGCGGCCGCTTGCGCGCCGCGACCGCGGCTGCGAGCGCGATCGGGAGCGCGGTCGGCGCCGGCACCGGCGGAGTCACGCGCTGCGGCGTCGCGGCCTGCCGCAAGGCGCGGTGCGGCGCGGCGCTTGCCGGATTTGCGGGTCGGTGAACGGGCCACGCGCCTCTCCACGCTCAGAGCAGGCGCGCCGAGAGCACGCCGTCGATCGCGCGGATGCGCTGCAGCACCGACGCGTCGACCTGGCCCTCGGCATCGATGAGCGTGTAGGCGAACTCGCCGCGCGACTTGTTCAGCAGCTCGGCGATGTTGAGCCGGGCCTCGGCGAGGCAGGTGGAGATCTGCCCGACCATGTTCGGCACGTTGCTGTTCGCGACCGAGAAACGCGCCGTCCCCGGGATGCGTGGCAGCACCGCTTCGGGGAAATTGACGCTGTTGCGGATATTGCCGTTTTCGAGGAAGTCGCGCAGCGTCTCGGCGACCATGACGGCGCAATTCTCTTCGGCCTCGTGCGTCGAGGCACCGAGATGCGGCAGGGTCACGACCCTCGGGTGACCCTTCAGCGCGTTCTTCGGGAAGTCGCAGACGTAGGCGTGCAGGTGGCCCTGGTCGAGCGACTGCAGCACGGCCGCGTCGTCGACGATCGGTGCGCGCGAGAAGTTGAGCACGGTGCCGCCCTTGCGCATCAGCCGCAGGCGCGCCTCGCTGACCAGGCCGCGGGTGGCATCGGCGAGCGGCACGTGCACCGAGACGAAATCCGAGCGCGCGAACAGGTCGTCGAGCGACAGCGCCTGCTCGACCGTCGAGGAAAGCTGCCAGGCGCGCTGCACCGTGATCTGCGGATCGTAGCCGAGCACCTTCATGCCGAGCCTCTCGGCCGCGTTCGCGACCTCGACGCCGATCGCGCCGAGGCCCACGACGCCGAGCGTGCGGCCAGGCAGCTCGAAGCCCGCGAAGGCCTTCTTGCCCTTCTCGGTCGCCTCGTCGATCGCCTTGTCGTCACCCGACAGCGAGCGCGCGAAATCCCAGGCCTGGCAGATGTTGCGTGCGGCGAGGAACAGCGAGGCGATGACCAGTTCCTTGACGGCATTGGCATTCGCGCCCGGCGCATTGAAGACGGGCACGCCGCGCCTGGACAGCGCCGCGACCGGCACGTTGTTGGTGCCGGCACCGGCGCGCGCGACCGCGAGCACCGTCTCCGGGATCTGCATGGCGTGCATGTCGGCCGAACGCACCAGGATCGCGTCCGGCTTGCCGATCTCGGAGGCGACCTCGTAGCGATCGCGCGGCAGGCGCTCCAGCCCGCGGATGCTGACGTTGTTCAGCGTGAGGATGCGGTAGCCCATGACGCGTCAGCCGTTGCGGCGCTGGAAGTCCTTCATGAAGGACACCAGCGCGTCGACGCCTGCCTGCGGCATCGCGTTGTAGATCGAGGCACGCATGCCGCCGACCGAACGATGACCCTCGAGGTTCGCGAGCCCCGCCTTGGCTGCCTCGGCGACGAAGGTCTTCTCGAGGTCGGGGTTGGGGATCGTGAACGGCACGTTCATCCAGGAACGCGCGTTGCGCGCCACCGGGTTGCGGTAGTAACCCGACTCGTCGATGGCCCGGTACAGCGTCTCGGCCTTGCGGCGGTTGCGTTCGGCGACGGCCGCGAGGCCGCCGTGCTTCTTCAGCCACTGGAACACGAGGCCCGCGACGTAGATGCCGAAGGTGTTCGGCGTGTTCAGCATCGAGCCCTCTTTGGCCATCGCGGCGTAGTCCCAGATCGCCGGCGTGTCGGGGCGGGCCTTGCCGGTCAGGTCGTCGCGCACGATGACGACGCAGAGTCCCGAGGGGCCGATGTTCTTCTGCGCGCCGGCGTAGATCAGGCCGAACTTCGCCACCTCGAGCGGACGCGACAGGATCGTCGAGGAGAGGTCGGCGACCAGCGGCACGCCGCCCACCTCGGGCACGTAGCCGAACTCCACGCCGCCGATGGTCTCGTTCGGGGTGTAGTGGAAGTACGCCGCGCCCGGGCTGGCCACGAGCTTCGCGGCCTCCGGAACGGTGGAGTAGTTGCTGGCCGACTCGTCCGCGACGACGTTGACCTTGCAGTAGCGCTTGGCCTCGCCGAGGGCCTTCTTGGACCAGTTGCCGGTGTTGACGAAATCGACGGTCGAATCGGGCCGCGCGAGATTCATCGGGATCGCGCTGAACTGGCCGCTCGCCCCGCCCTGCAGGAACAGCACCTTGTAGTTCGCCGGGATGGCCATGAGCTCGCGCAGGTCCGCCTCGGCACGCTCGGCGACGCCGACGAAGGCCTTGCTGCGATGGCTGACCTCCATCACCGACATGCCGCTGCCGCCCCAGTCCGTGAGTTCGTCGCGGACCTGTTCGAGGACTTCGAGGGGCAAGGTCGCCGGCCCTGCGGCGAAATTGAAAACGCGCACGCGTGTCACCTCAAGGATGTGGCATGAAGCATTGAAGACGGAGCAACGCTGCGACGGCGGCCCGCGCGCCGGGCGCCCGGGTGCCGCCATCGCGGCCGCGAATTCTAACTGTTCGGGGGGCCGTTCGGGGGGCCGGCTTCCGTACTTTCCGCGAGGTCGTCCGGGCCGGCCGCCGCCTGATCCGGCTCGTCGCCGGCCAGGGTCGGAATGCACTCGACACCGGCGAGCCGCTCGCCCTCGCCGAGGCGGATCAGGCGCACGCCCTGGGTGTTGCGGCCGACCACGGCGATCTCCTGC
>JADLDF010000061.1 GCA_020846815.1 Gammaproteobacteria bacterium
ATGCGATGCGCTGCGCGAACGCCGCCTGCGGCACGGAGGTCTTCCCGCGCATCGACCCGGCGATCATCGTGCTGGTCACCGACGGCGAGCGCGCGCTGCTCGGCCGCCAGGCGAGCTGGCCGGCGGGCCGCTACTCGACCATCGCCGGCTTCGTCGAGCCGGGCGAGAGCCTCGAGGACGCGGTCGCGCGCGAGGTGCACGAAGAGACCGGCGTGCAGGTGCTCGAGTCGCGCTACCACTCCTCGCAGCCCTGGCCGTTCCCGTCGTCGCTGATGCTCGGCTTCACCGCGACCGCCTCGCCCGAGGCGCGTCCGCAGGGCAGCGACGAGCTCGAGGACGCGCGCTGGTTCACGCGCGATCAGATCGCCTCCGGCACGCCGATGCTGCCGCCGCGCACCTCGATCTCGTTCTGCCTGATCGAGCACTGGTTCGATGCCGCGGGCAGCTACCCGCCGCTGCGCGAGATTCCCGCCGTCGGCCGCTGGGAGGCGAGGCGCTGATGCAGTCGCTGGAGATCCTCACCTCGATCGCGCTCGGCATCGGCCTCGCGGCCGCCGTGGGCCTGCGCGTATTCCTGCCGCTGCTGGTGCTGGCGATCGCCGGCCACACTGGCGTCGTGCCGCTGTCGGATTCGTTCCAGTGGCTCGCGACCCTGCCGGCCGTGGCGACGCTCGGCGTCGCGGCTGCGGTCGAGATCGCGGCCTACTACATTCCGGGCGTCGACAACCTGCTCGACACGCTGGCGACGCCGGCCGCGCTGGTTGCGGGCACGATCGCCGCGGCCGCGGTCATGACCGAGCTGCCGCCGATCGTGAAGTGGACGACCGCGGTCATCGCCGGCGGCGGCGCAGCCGGCCTCACGCAGGGCGTGACCTCGCTGGTGCGCGCCAAGTCGACCGCGACCACCGGCGGTCTCGGCAACCCGTTCGTCGCCACCGGCGAGCTCGGCGGTGCGACCGCGCTGTCGCTGGTCGCGATCTTCGCGCCGATCGTCGCACTGGCGCTGGTCGTGCTCGCGGCCTGGCTCGTGGTCAAGGGCCTGCGCCGCCTGTTCGCGCGCCGCCCGCCCGCCGCGCCGTCCGACGCCTGAGCCATGTGCCTGCTGGTCGTCGCGTGGCGCACGCATCCGCGCTACCGCGTGGTCGTCGCCGCCAATCGCGACGAGTTCCATATGCGCCCGACGGCGCCGCTGGCACGCTGGGCCGAGCCGCCCATCCTCGCCGGTCGCGACCTGCAGGCCGGCGGCACCTGGCTCGGGCTCGACTCGCGCCGCCGCTTCGGCCTGGTGACGAACTTCCGCGAGCTCGCGCGACCGCGCCACACTGCGCCCTCGCGCGGCCGCCTGGTGCCGGGCTTCCTCGCCTCGCCGCTGAGCGCGCCGACATATCTCGACACACTCGAGACCGACGCCCAGGGCTACGCCGGCTTCAACCTGCTGCTCGGCGACGGCGAGCAGCTCGTGTACGGTTCGAACCGCGCCGAACGCTTCGCGCGCCGCCTCGAGCCAGGGCTGCACGGCCTCAGCAACCATCTGCTCGACACGCCCTGGCCGAAGCTGCGTCGCGTGCGCGGCGCGCTCGAGCGCTGGATCGACCGCGCCCGCAGCGATGCTGACGTCGACACCAACGCTGACGCCGAGGCTGCACTCGCCGGCGGTGCCACCCGGCGCGGCGGCGCGCGCAGCGACGCGTGGTCGCGGCTCGCCGCCGACGCCGAATGGCTCATGGACGTGTTCGCCGACCGCGAATACAGCACCGCGCCGCACGATCCCTCCTCGGGGCTGTCGCCGGACTGGGAACGCACGCTGTCGGCACCATTCGTGCTCAATCCCGACTACGGCACGCGCTGCACGACCGTGCTGCTGATCGATCACGAGGACCGCACCTGGCTCGGCGAGCGGCGCTTCGATCCGGCGGGCCGCACGAGCGGCCAGTCTGAATCGCGGCTGAATGCGGACGAGTGGCCTGCAGCAGGCGCACAGGCCGTCACGCCGCCGACGGGGAACCCGTCCGGGGGCCAGCGGCTCTGAGTAGAATCCTGCATTTCGCGCCGACGACCCGTCAGGATTCGATGATCCCACCCGCCCAAGCGAAGCGCCCCTCGGGGCGCCCCGCCCGGCCCGGCTGCCCGCTCGCGGCCCGGGTGCTGGCCTGCGTGGTCGCCGGCTGGGCCGCGTCGCTCGCGCCGGCGCGTGCCGAGATCGTGATCGACGTCGAGGGTGTCGACGCCGAGCTGCGGCGGAACGTGCTCGCCTTCCTCAGCCTCGAACGCTACAAGGATCGCGACGACCTCGACGAGGCGCTGATGGAGCGCCTGCAGGAGCGCGCGGTGCGCGAGGCCCGCAATGCCCTGCGACCCTTCGGCTACTACGAGCCGAAGGTCGAGACCCAGGTTGCGCGCAGCGGCAGCCGCAGCTGGCGTGCACGCATCCTCATCCAGCCCGGCACGCCGGTGATCATGCAGGACGTCACCGTGCAGGTGCTCGGCCCCGGTGCCGAGAATCCCAGCCTGCACGGCATCGCGTCGAACCTGCCGCTGCGTCCCGGCGATCCGCTGAACCACGCCGCCTACGAGACCATCAAGGGCAACCTGACGCGCACCGCGGCGACGCTCGGGTATCTCGACGCAAAGCTGCTGAAGAACGAGCTCGTCGTCGATCCGCCGAATCGCATCGCGAGCGCGACCCTGGTGCTCGAGACCGGCTTCCGCTACCGCTTCGGCGCGACCACGATCGAGCAGGACGTCATCAACGAGA
>JADLDF010000062.1 GCA_020846815.1 Gammaproteobacteria bacterium
CCATCAACAAGCTCAATCGCATCTCGCGGCAGATCCTGCAGGAGATGGGCCGCGAACCGACGCCGGCCGAGCTCGCCGTGCGCATGGAAATGCCCGAGGACAAGGTCCGCAAGGTCCTCAAGATCGCCAAGGAACCGATCTCCATGGAGACGCCGATCGGCGACGACGAGGAGTCACACCTCGGCGACTTCATCGAGGACACTTCGGTGGCCTCGCCGATCGACCAGGCGACCATGGAATCCCTGCGCGAGACCACGCACGCGGTGCTCGCCCAGCTCACGCCGCGCGAGGCCAAGGTGCTGCGCATGCGCTTCGGCATCGATCTCAACACCGACCACACCCTCGAGGAGGTCGGCAAGCAGTTCGACGTCACGCGCGAGCGCATCCGCCAGATCGAGGCCAAGGCGCTGCGCAAGCTCCGTCACCCGAGCCGCAGCGAGCAGCTGCGCAGCTTCCTGGTCGACGACTGAGACCGGGCGCGCGGCCCGTTCGGGCCGCGAGCCGATGACTTCCAAGGGGGTCCCGCGAGGGGCCTCGTGCGTTACGCCCGCAGCACCCCGGGCTGGCTCGCGAGCTATTCCGGGGATTTCAGGCCTGCAGGATCGGGAAAGCTCTGCAGACAATGCCGCACGGCAGCGGCTGCGTGGCGCTCGATGTCCTCGAGATATACGCCGGGATCACGCTGCCGCATAGATGGAAGACCTGCTCTGCTCGATGTAGTACCGCAGACGACGGTTGCGGATGGCGTGCAGTTCCAGCAAATCCACCGGTTTGCTCAGTACGGCTTCCAGCGATTCTTTGAGCTGGAGATAATTCGCGAAACTTCCGGCCACGCGTTCGTCGAATTCCACGCGCATGTCGACATCGCTGCGATCGGGATCGAAATCCTCGCGCAGCACCGAGCCGAAAGCTTCCAGCTTCTGTACCCCATGCCTGCGGTACAGGCCGGCGATCGTTTCCCTGTTGTTTTCGATCAGCGGATGCATGGGCCGACACTAGCCAAACCGGAACTCGAAGCGCGTCTCCGCCAGCGGCGATGCCGGCGTCCAGGTGACGCGCTCGCGCCGCACCTCGAGCAGCCAGGTCTGCAGCTCCGTCGGCTCCGGCGCGGCGAAGGCCGTGACCGACAGCACCGCGCCGCAGCCGGCGTGCTGCGGATCGCGGACCGACTCGTAGCGGATGATCGCGACGCCCGCCTCGCGTGCCGCGCGCGCCAGGGCCTGACAGCCGGTGTAGTCGTCGGGATCGGTCCAGAGCGCGTGCGAGGCGACGAACGGCGGCGCGCGCAGGTCGATGGTCTCGCCGCGCAGGCGCGCGCGGAACACGCTCTGCGGCCGGGCCGCGAGCGCCTCGAGCTGCGGGCTCGCCACGAGGAAGCGCCAGCGCCAGTAGCCGAGCTCGGCGCAAGCGGTGCGCAGCTGCTCGGCGCCATACCAGACACCCGGGTCGGCCGGGCCGCGAAAGCGCGAACCGCTGGGCAGCGGCGGATAGCGGAACGGCGTGTACAGCAGCCAGTGCAGGACCGGTGGCCGCTCGACCGCAGGCTTGGCCGCCTCGAGCAGGCGCTCGAGCTCGGCCTGTTCTTCGAGCGTATCGACCAGCACGCGCGTCGAGACGACGTGCTGGGCCTCGACCGCGCGCCACAGCTGCAGACTGCGACGGGCGCGGGCCGCGTCGATCGCGCGACGCAGCGACTCGGGCTTCATCGCAGCCCCTTCAGACGCGGCCGCGATGCGCGTCGAGGTAGTGGACCACGCGCACCAGGCCTTCGGCACTGAGGATCAGCTCTACCGGGCGAGCGCCGAGATCGGTGTTCGGTCCCTGCAGCCAGGCGCGCGCGGCCTCCTCGTGCCCGAGCAGCGCATCGAGCGAGCGGAACATGCGCACGAACAGCGTGCCGAGCTCCCAGCTCTTGGGCTGCGCGGGCGAGAGGCGGTAGCTGCCGAGCCCCATGCGGCTGACGGTCGGGCGCGACACGCCGAGCACCTGCGCCAGTGCCTGCTGCGGCAGGCCGAGCAGCGTGGCGGCGCGGATCACTGCTTTGGTGAGGACGGCGCCCGGATCCGGCGATGCGGACGTGCGCGCGAGACCAACTTCGTTCTGTTGAACCATATTATCAATATAAGTTCTATGGAACTAGCTGTCAACGCAATCATGCTGCCGTGCTCGCGCTCGGCCATCCGTCCGTGGCCATCCCGGCGGCAACCGACGCAGCGACTTCTAAAGCAGCTCCCAGGTCACTCCGACGATCGCATATCGCGGCAGCCACTCACGCTGGCGCCGCTCGATTCCGGGAGTCGCACCGCTGCGCTGCACGGCCAGCTCGCTGCAGCAGGGATTGGCGCGTCCCGTGGCATTGCTGACGTCGACCCACAACCGCAGCGCCCCATGCGGCAGCGGCCGGCTCCAGGTCGATCGCAGATCGAGCGACAGGTAGTCGCCCCAGATGGTGCCGTTGCGCCGGACCACCGGCAGCCCGACTGCCGTAGCGTCGATCGTGGTCTGCCGCCAGCCGCTGTGCCAGCGCAGGTTCGCCGACAGTTCCCACGGGCCTTGCGCCCAGGCCGCGCCGGCGGACAGAGCATGCAGCTGGTTCCAGCTGCGCGCGACCCAGTGCCCGTCCACCCGGTCCTTCGCCTCGGACCAGGCATAGGTCGACCATCCGGACCAGCGGGGCGTCCACTGCCATCGCCCGCTGAGCTCGATGCCGTAGAGCCTCGCCGCCGAAGGCGTGACCCGCTGTCGATCGACCTCAAGCTCCGGCAGCAAGGTCACGGGATCGAGCACGTTCTCGTAGCGCGGCGTCGGATCGCGGACATCCTTGCGGTAGGCTTCGATGCGCCACGAGCCGCCCTGCCCCAGCCGTCGATCGAGGCCGAGCACTACCTGGTCCGCCGCCTGTCGTCCTGGGTAGTCCACATCGCCGTCGGCGACCAGCAATTCGTCCGGCCTGGTGCCCTGCGACGTGCGGCCGGCGCTGAGGCGCAGCGTCGTGCGCGCATCCAGCGCGTACTCCAGCGCGAGGCGTGGCGACAGAAACCGCGTGTCGTAGGCATCGAGCCGCCGTCGGCCGAGCGGATCGGCGAGATCGTCGACGTGATAGGCCTGCGACTCGGCTCGCAGGCCGGCATCGAGGCGCCAATCGGCACCGAACTCGAACAGCCGGGAGGCGTAGGCCGCCAGACCGGTGCCATCGGCGTAGGTCCGGCTGGTGCGCGCGAACGAGGGCTCGCGCCCGAACAGCTCTGCGAGCACGGGATCGAAGCGCGACGCGGCGCGGTAGTCGTAGCGCGCCTCGCTCTCGGTCGCCTCGATGCCCACCAGCCAGCGCGACGGATCCCGCCACTCGAGGCGCAGGTACCGCGACTGGATGCGGCGCCGATCCTCGACGCTGCCCGCCACCGAGCCCGCGCGCGCCAGGCTACCCGTACGATCGGTTTCGCGGCTGCCGAGCGACAGCGTCGCCTCGAACTGCCCGCCACCGGTAAGCGAGCGCGTGTAGCGCAGCCAGCCCAGGCCGTCACGGTAGCGCGCATCGGCCGCCTCCACGCCACCACTGCCCTCGTCGCGCACCCACAGCTCGTCGCGCAGCGCGAGCACGCCCGCCGCCAGCGTGGAGTCACCGACGCCGCGCTCGATGCGCAACAGCAGGTCGGAGAACTCGGGCTCGAACTCGTTGCGGTCAGCCGTTCGGGCGACCAGCTGCGTGGTGCTGCTGCGCGCCGACGCGAGCCAGCGCAGCGGCGTGTTGCGCCACTGCGCCTCGCCGGCGCTGAGCGCATGCGCGGCCAGCAGCGACAACCCGAGTTCGTGATGCACGCCGGTGCGCGCCTGACGCGGCGTAATGTCCATGACTGCGGACAGCCGGTCACCGTACCGGACCGGGAACACACCGCTGTAGAAATCGAGGCGCTCGATCGCCGCCGGATCGAACACGCCCAGCTCGGCGTTGTAGTCCTTGAAATGAAAAGGCTCGAACAGCGGCACGCCGTCGAACCACACCGCAACCTCGTCGTCGCGACCGCCACGCACGTTGCTGCGTGCGCTGAGCCCGCTCGAGGCGGTCCCGGGGAAATAGCGGGCGACGCGCAGGATATCCTCATCGATGCCCGGCAGCACCGCGATTTCCGACCGCGACAGCGTCGACGGGGCAGCGGCGTCCAAAGCCTCGATCCGATAGCGGCTGGCATAGACGGTGACCGCCTCGATCGCGGGCACCGGTGTCACACGGGCGCTTGCGGACGCACCAGCGGGCGACGCGGTCGCCGAGCGCACCACCGCGTAGCGCCCAGCGCGCACGGCCTCGAGCCGCAGACCGTGCGGCGCGAGAACGCGCGCCGCGACTTCCTCTGGAGAGCCCGGGCCGGGATCGGCCTCGACCCGCAGTTCGGGGCGGACCAGCCGGTCGCTGTAAACGAGATCCAGCCCGGCGGCCCGTAGCAATTCCAACGCCTCGGCGACGGGCACACCCGCGGGGATCTGCAGTGGCTGCGCAGCCACGACTGCGGCGATCAGGCTGCTCGCCCACAGGGCGAGCAGCCTGGGGGCACGCCGGCGTATCGACATGTCGCAATTATACGGGGCACGACATGGTCACGGTCGGTACGGCGACCTCGCGACCACCGCGCCGACTTCGACGTGCGGGCGGCGCGCGCGAAGTGTCTGCGCCGCGCCGATGATCAGCGCGCCGCGGCGTCGATCGTGACGCGGTCCGCGTCGTGCCGGATGGTGAGATCGGCGGTCGCCGCCACGGCATCGAGCGCCTGGTCGGGGCTCAGACCGGTGACGTTGCCGCGCAGGCGAACGCTGCCGAGCCGCGAGCGCTGCGTCGCGTCGCCGAAGTCGACGCGCCGGCCCGACTCTGCCGCGTACCACGCGAGGAAGCTGTCGAGGGTCTCGCCGTCGATCGCCACCGGCGCCGGAATCTGCCCGAGCCAGGCCCAGTCAGTCGCGCTGGGTGCAATGCGGTCGCGAGAGATCGCGCCCGTGCCGCCATCGAGGCGCAAGCGCTCGCCCGCACCGGCTTCGGCCGGCGCCGCTGCTGCGCCGGAGGAGACTCGTACCCGGCCCTCGCGCACCGCGACTTCCAGCGCGGCCGGCAGCAGCCTGATCAGGTAGCGTGTACCGACGTGCTGCACACGGGCAAAGGCCGTGGCGACCGTCAGCAACTGACGGCTGCCCGAGCCCGCGCCTGAATCGACGTACACCTGCCCGCGCAGCAGCGTGATCTCGTCCGGCGCGTCGAACCGCAGACTCGACTGCGGTGCCACACGCAGCGTCAACGTCTGGCCGATCTTCAACAGCACGGCGGTGCCGTCGCCGGTGGACAAGGCATCGCCGGACTGGACGGCGGCGTTCGCCGCCAGCACGCGCTCGCGCCCGAGCCAGCGATCGACGACGCCGGACCCTTGCAGGCTGACCCGCGCACCGGAAACGGCCAGCGCGATGGCCACGCGTTCGGAACGAGCGCCCGGGCCAGCGATGAGCAGCGCGAGGGCGATCGCCGCCGCCGCGACACTGGCCGCCAAGGCGAGCCGCCACGGCGAGCGACGTTCGGGCTGCGTCATTACGGACGACGGCGGCAACGGGTTCGCCGGCTGCGAGGTCGCCGGGCGTGACGCCACGGCCGCGCGCCACTCCGCATGCACGCGCTCGAAAGCGGCGGTACGCCGCTCCGACGAGGGCCGCAGCGCCGCAGCAAGCCGCAGCGCCCGCGCCACGTCTGCGTCGTCGTCACCTGAAGCGGCCTGCGGCTGCCGTGGGTCGTGGTTGGACTCGTTCATCGGTGATCCGCCCTATAGACCGAGCGTCGCGGCATCGAAGCCGCGCGCTGCGAGCGCACTGCGAAAGGCCGTGCGCGCGCGCTGCAGAGTCGACTGCGCCGCCTCGAAGGTGACGCCGAGGCGCTCGGCGATCTGCTGGGTGGCGAGGTCCTCGAGGTACTTCCATTCGAGGACTTCGCCATAGCGCCCCGGCAGGGCGCGGAGCACGTCGCGCACCAGCTGGCCGGCCTCGGCCTGTTCGCGCTCCAGGCTCGGATCGGCCGCGAGGTCGTCGGCCACAGCCTCGGCCGCGGCCCGCGCCCGCGCATCGCCGTCGAGGCTGACGGTCCGGCTGGACTCACGGCCCGCGGCTTCGAGCAGGTCGGCGAGTTCGTTGCGGCAGATCTGGGCGAGCCAGGTGAACAGCGACGCCTCGCCGCGCCAGGCGTCCAGCCGGCGCACGGCGCGGCACAGTGCACGTTGCGCGGCCTCTTCGGAGAGTTGCACATCGCCACGGGTCCGCGACAACGCGAAGCGGTACAGACGATCGAAGTACTCATCGAAGAATCCCTGGAATGCCCGCTCGTCGCCCGCGAGCAGTCGCTCCACCAGTTGCCGATCGTTCGCCGTCGTCATGTACGGCACGAGGTTAGACGGCGGAATCCCCCTGGGGCAATCGCAACCCCACGATGGCCCCGGCACGGACGCCGGCGGATGACCTCGCGATCGCGTACTTCCAGACCGCCTACGAGCTGTTCCGCAGCGGCCGCTACGACTGACGGCCGGCGCGATTGACCGGCCCGTCCCGGGCCGTCCAACGCACGAGCCCCCGATACATCGCCCGAGGTCACCTTGTCGCGGAATGCTGACTGCCAGGCTGCCGGTACCCCGGTGGCGCACCGGACCTACCGGATCGAGGAAACCCGCGTCGGTGATCCCGGCCGCGAGCGCCTCGAGCGCTTCGTGGCCGAGCGCTTCGCCGCGGTGCACGGCGCCAGGGTGAGCCGCTTCATGCCGACATTGCTCGGCCTCGAGGACTGGCGCGGGACGCTGCGCTGCGCGCTCGGCTACCGCCCCGCCGCCGGCGATGCGCTGTTCCTCGAGCAATACCTCGACCGGCCGATCGAGCTCGCGATCCGCGAGGCCTGCCGCGAGGGCCCGCATGACCGCATCATGCCGCCGCCGATCGACCGCCAGCGGATCGTCGAGGTCGGGCACCTCGCCGGTCGCGGCTGCCGTGCCGCCCTGCACCTGGTGGCGCAGCTGCCGCGCTTCCTGGTCGACCGGGGCTACGACTGGATCACCTTCACCGCCACGGCGCGCGTGCGCGAGGTGCTCGCGACCTTCGATGCGCCGCTGCTCGACCTGGGCCCCGCCGATCCTGCCCGGCTGCGCGTCCGCGACGACTGGGGTCGCTACTACGATGCGCAACCGCGAGTGATGGCGGGCTGGCTGCCGCACGGCCTGTGCTTCGACCGATGACTACCGCGCGGGCACGCCCGGGGCTCGACGACGGGCGCCGGCAAGTCGGCGTCGCCGAACTGGCCGAGCTCGTCGCTGCGGAACGCGGCTGGCTCGCGGGGCTCGCCGATACCGGCACCCGCCATGCTCTGCTCGCCGACAATGGCATCGGCTGGGCGGTCGCCGACCTGGCGCTGCACGGGGCACGTGCCGTGAACGTGCCCCTGCCCGGCTACTTCACGCCCGGTCAGATCGGACACGCGCTCGCGACCGTCGGCGTCGACGTGGTCCTGACGGACGATCCCGCTCGCGTGCTCGGGCAGCACGAGGGCTGGCGGAAGATCGGCGCCGCGCCGGCGAGCGGGCTGATCGCACTGGCACGCAACTCGGCCGCGGTGGCGCGACCGACGCTGCCGACGGGAACGACCAAGATCACCTTCACCTCCGGTAGTACCGGCGCGCCGAAGGGGGTCTGCCTGGGCGCGGAGACGATCGACACCGTCGCCCGCTCGCTCGCCGACGTCATCGCGCCGCTCGGCGTGACGCGCCACCTCTGCCTGCTGCCGCTGGCGACGCTGCTCGACAACCTCGCGGGACTCGTGGCCGCGCCGCTCGCGGGTGCAACCGCCGTGCTGCCGACGCTAGCGGCGACCGGCATCCGCTACGGCGGCATCGACAGCCGCGCGCTGCTGTCCTGCATCGAGCGTCACGCCCCGGAATCGATGATCCTGGCGCCCGAGCTGCTGCGCCTGCTGCTCGGCGCCGTGCGCCGTGGCTGGCGACCGCCCGACTCGCTGCGCTTCGTCGCGGTCGGCGGCGCGGCGGTCGCACCCGAGCTGCTGGCCGAGGCCCGGCGCTGCGGCCTGCCCGCTTTCGAAGGCTACGGGCTGAGCGAGTGCGCGTCGGTCGTGGCGCTGAGCACGCCGCAGGCGTCGCGCCCCGGCAGCGTCGGGCGGGTGCTGCCGCACGCCCGCGTGCGCGTCGATGCGCGCGGCGAGCTGCATGTCCGCGGTGCCGTGATGCTCGGCTATCTCGACGCGACGGATGCCAACCCCGCAACCGACGGCGAGATCGCGACGGGCGACCTGGGGCGCCTCGACGCCGACGGCTTCGTCTACGTCGAGGGGCGGGCGAAGCACATCCTGATCAGCTCGCTCGGCCGCAACGTCTCGCCCGAATGGGTGGAGCGCGAGCTGCTGGCGCAGCCTGCGATCGGCCAGGCCGTGGTGTTCGGCGATGCGCGGCCCTGGCTGTTCGCGCTGCTCGTGCCATCGAGCGCCGCGGTGAACGCGGCGGATCTCGCCGCCGCCGTCGCCCAGGCCAATCGCGGCCTGCCCGAGTACGCCCAGGTGCGTCGCTGGCAGCCGGCCCCGGCCGCGTTCAGCGCCGCCGACGGCAGCCTCACCGCCAACGGCCGGCCCCGGCGTGACGTGCTGCTGGCGCGGCACGCCGCGCTGCTCGACGCCGCCTACGCCCAGCCCCTCGCTTCCTGACCCGGAGACCCGCATGAGCCTGCTGCAGCAGCTGACGACCGCGAGCCACGCCGACCGCGACTACCTTCTCGCCGCACCCGCGATCCGTCGCGCCATGAGCGGCGAGGCCACGCTCGAGCTCTACCTCGCCTTCCTCGGGCAGGCCTATCACCACGTCCGGCACACGGTGCCACTCTTGATGGCGGTCGGCAGCCGCCTGCCCGACGACAAGGCCTGGCTGCGCCGCGAGATCGTCCATTACATCGACGAGGAGCAGGGTCACGAGGAGTGGATCCTCGACGACATCGCGGCCGCCGGTGGCGACCGCGCGGCCGCGGCCACGTCGCTGCCACGGGTCGAGACCGACGCGATGGTGGCCTATGCCTACGACGTCGCGCAGCGCCGCAATCCCGTCGGCTTCTTCGGCATGGTCTATGTCCTCGAGGGCACGAGCACCGCGCTCGCGCTCGATGCGGCGGACCGGATCCAGGCGCGGCTCGGGCTGCCCGACCAGGCGTTCCGCTACCTGCGCAGCCACGGGCAGCTCGACCAGGAGCACGTGCAGCATCTGGCCGGCATCCTCGACCACCTGCCGTCGCCGGCGGACGGCGCGGCCGTCACGCAGTGTGCGCGCGCGATGTTCTGGCTGTACGGCAACGTATTCCGCGGCCTCGAGCGGCTGGCGTCGTGATCGCGGACCGTCGCGTCCTGCTGACCGGCGGCGCTGGCGGCATCGGCGCCGCGATCGCCGCGGAGCTGCTCGCGGGCGGCGCGTCGGTGCTGCTGGTCGGCCGCAACGCGGAATCGCTGCGCTCGGCTGCGGCCCGCCTCGCCGTCCCGGCCGGGCGCGTGGCGACCTTCGCGGCCGACGTCGCGCTCGAGGCCGACCGCGAGCGACTGGTCGAGTTCGCGAGCAACTGGCGGGGCGGCGTCGACCTGCTGATCAACAACGCCGGTCTCAACGACTTCGCGTGGCTGGAACAGCAGTCGGCGGCGATGATCGACCGGCTGCTCGAAGTCAATGTCCACGGCCCGATCCAGCTGTGCCGCGCGCTGCTGCCGTTGCTGTCAGAGCAACCCGCAGCCGACATCGTCAACGTCGGCTCGGTGTTCGGCAGCATCGGCTATCCCGGACAGGCGGTCTATTCGGCGTCCAAGTTCGCGCTGCGCGGCTTCAGCGAGGCGCTGCGTCGCGAGCTCGCGCCGACGCACGTGCGGGTGCACTACCTGGCGCCTCGCGCCACGCGCACCGCGATGAACGCGGGCGCAGTCGACCGGCTCAACGCCGAACTCGGAGCCGCGATGGACGAGCCCGCGGTGGTCGCGGCCGCGCTGCGCCGCATGCTGGAGCGCAACACGCCGTTCGCCGTGCTCGGCTGGCCCGAGAAGCTGTTCGCACGAATCAACGCCGTGTTGCCGGGCGTCGTCGACGGTGCGCTGCGCCGCCAGTTGCCCCTGATCCATCGCCACGCGACCGGCGCCCTGTCGGATGCCCGGTCCTGCCATCCCGTGAAGGAGTCCTCGACATGAAGACCGCGCTCGCATTCACCGCCGCGCTGCTGGTGTCCACGCTCGCTTCGGCCGCCTCGAGCCCCACGCCGCCCGCGGGTCTGGAAGAACAGCTGCAGCAGATCCAGGGCGACTGGGCCCGCACCAACTACCTGACCCAGGACGAGGACCGCAAGGCCGCCGAGTTCGACGCGCTCGCGAAGCGCGCCGAGGCCTTCGTGCGCGCGTTCCCGGGCAGGGCGGAGCCGCTGATCTGGGAGGGCATCGTGCTGTCGACGTATGCCGGCGTGAAGGGCGGGCTCGGCGCGCTCGGCCTCGCCAAGCGCGCACGCGCCAGGCTCGAGGCTGCGCTCGCGCTCGATCCGGGCGCGCTCGACGGGTCGGCCTACACCAGCCTCGGCACGCTGTACTCCAAGGTGCCGGGTTTTCCGCTCGGATTCGGTGACGACGCCAAGGCGCGCAAACTCCTCGAGACCGCACTGAAGCTCAATCCCTCAGGCATCGATCCGAACTACTTCTACGGCGAGTTCCTCTACGACGCGGGCCGGTACCCCGAGGCGGTCACCGCGCTGCGCCGGGCACTGGCCGCACCGCCACGGCCCGGCCGCGAGCTCGCCGACCGCGGGCGTCGCGGCGAGATCGAGGCTTTGCTCGCGAAGGCCCAGAGCAAGCTCGGCTGATCGAAGCGGCCGCCCAACGCATGCCTGCAACCCGTGGAGGTTCTGCGTTCGCCGTGCTCCTGGTGACGGCCGGGATCACGAGCGCGGCGCTGGCGCATCGTGCCGACGCCGCCGTCCTGCCGAGCGTCAGCGCACGCACCTCCGAACAGCGCCTGGAGCGCCCGCCGGGCGTGCCGACCGACACGGACTTGCAGGCGGAGGGCGCCCGCATCGGCCGCATCCAGGTCAAAGTCCGCGACCTGTTCGACACCAGCCGGCCGGACGAGGACACCTCGCTCTTCAGGCTGGCGAACCGCCTGCACATCGACACGCGTGCATCGACGGTTCGCGATCAGCTGCTGTTCGCGGAGGGCGAGCCCTACTCGGGCCGCCTGCTGGAAGAGTCGGCACGTCTGCTGCGGACCCAGCGCTATCTGCGCGACGCCTGGGTCGTTCCGGTCGCCTGGCACGACGGCGTGGTCGACATCCTGGTCGAAGTGCAGGACGTCTGGACCTTCAACCCCGGCCTGTCCTTCGGACGCAAGGGCGGCGCCAGCACTTCAGGGTTCGAGCTCGAGGAGCTGAACCTGCTGGGCACCGGTGCGCAGCTCTCCCTCGGTCACACCTCCGGGGTCGACCGCGACTCGAATCTGCTGATCTATCGCGATCGCCAGCTCGGCGGAAGCTGGTGGGGCGTCGATGCGCAATTTGCCGACAACAGCGACGGTCGGCGCACATCGCTGCAGCTGCAGCACCCATTCCCGGCCCTGGACGCACGGTGGGCCGGCGGCCTGACACTGTCGGACGACGAACGGATCGACGCACGCTACGACCTCGGCAAGGTCACCGACCGCTACGGCGTCCGTGAGAAATACGCGAGTGCCTGGCTCGGGATGTCGCGCGGTCTACGTGGCGAGTGGACGACCCGGTACCGCTTCGGCTTCACCCGGGACGAGGCGCGCTTCGGTTCGCCGCTCGCGCCGCGGCCGACCGCCCTGCTGCCCGCCGACCGGCGGCTCGCCTATCCCTGGGTGTCCATCGAGTGGCTCGAGGACGAGTTCCAGATCGAGCGCAATCGCGACCAGATCGATCGCACCGAGGATGTCGCACTCGGGCTGCGCGCGCACTTGCGGGTCGGATTCGCGAACCCGGCCTTCGGTGCCGATCGCAGCGCAACCGTGCTGAACGCCAGCGTGGCGCATGGCTGGGACCTGACGTCCCGTCAGACGTTGCAGCTCGACTCCAGCGCAGCCGGGCGGTTCGAGAGCGGAGTGTTCCGCGGCGGCCTGCTCGGGCTCGACGCCCGCTACTACTTCCGCCAGTCGCCGCGGCGGGTGCTCTATCTCGGCCTTTCGGGCCTCGAGGGACATCGCCTCGATGCCGACCAGCAGGTGCTGCTCGGCGGTGACAGCGGCCTGCGGGGCTATCCGTTGCGCTACCAGTCCGGCGCCTCGCGCTGGCTGTTCACGGCCGAGCAGCGCTGGTTCAGCAACTGGTACCCGTTCCGGCTGTTCAACGTCGGCGGCGCGGTGTTCTTCGACGCCGGCCGAGTCGGGGGCATCGATCCACTCGGCGCACCGCCGCGCGGCCTACTGCGCGACATCGGCTTCGGCCTGCGGCTCGGCAACGGCCGCTCCGCCCTCGGCAACGTGGTCCACGTCGACCTCGCCTTCCCGCTGGATCGCGACGCTTCGATCGACAATGTCCAGTTCCTCGTCGAGACCCGTCGCAGCTTCTAAGAAACGCGACTTTCTATGCCGGCGAATCGACAGCATGTGAGATCGGTTTCCGTCGACGGGGTCGCGCACAGCGCGATGGAAAACTTCTGAGGCTCCGGGAACGGCGCGCCGGCGCTGGCTGCAGGGGCTGCTCTGGTCCTGCGAGGCGCTGCCGCTTACTGGATCACGCCGCGAGCCTTCATGCGGTCGCAGGCATTCATGCGCGGCGACAAGAGCGTCTTGCCCTGCTCCCTGGCACGCGCCTCCATGGCCTGATGGTGCTCGAGCTGGTAAGCCTTGCATTCGTCGTAGGTCTTGAACGACCACATTTTCTGGCGATGGGCATTGCGTTCTTCCTGCGTCATCAAGGCCCAGCCGACGGTGTTGTTGTTGTCGATGGCAAAGCGCCTGCCGCCTTTTCCGGGACTCATGCCGGATACCGGCTGCGCAAGAACCAGAGCGGCGAGCGCGGCACAGAGAAGAGTGGTCAGCGCGAAACGTGCGAGTTTCATGACATTTCTCCTGTCGTCGACGCGATAGTGGCTGCGGTCATTTTCCTTCCTGGGCGTGCCTGATCCCAACGGAAAGCGGCCTTAAGCCGACTTTAAGCTGCCCTGGCCATACTGCAGACGTGTTCAATCAGCAAACACGGGTGTCCCGATGAAAACCGCCATCGCCTTTCTGGCTGCGCTGTTCACCACTGCCGCGCTGGCCGCCACGCCTGCCGAACTGCTGGCAGACTACCGTGCCGAGGCCGCCCGGCAGGCAGCCGGTTTCGAACCGTCCCGGCAACGCGGTGCCGAGTTCCACGCCCGGCGTTTCGGCGTCTCGGCGAAGCTGCCGTCCTGCGCCAGCTGTCACACCGACGATCCGGCCCAACCGGGACGCCATGCCGTGACCGACAAGCCCATCAAGCCGCTGGCACCGTCGGCCAACGCCGAACGTTTCAGCGACCCAGCCAAGGTCGAAAAGTGGTTCAGGCGAAATTGCACCGAGGTCGTCGGCCGTGCATGCACCGCTGCCGAAAAGGCCGATTTCATTGCGTACGTCACCGGAGGGCACTGACATGAAAAGCATTCTGCTGCTTGCCGTGCTGCTCCCGCTGGCCGCTCGCGCGGACGAGCTGCGCCCGCCGCGCGATGCGCCGCCTGCTTTCCAGGCCGAATGCGCCAGCTGCCACATCGCCTTTCCCCCGCAATTGCTGGCGGCGAACGACTGGCGGCGTGTGATGCGTGCGCTCGAGAAGCACTACGGCGACAATGCGAGCCTCGACGACAGGACCCGCCAGACCCTCGAGGACTTCTACGTCCGCAATGCCGGCAAGGCCGCGAAAGCCGGCGTCGACAGAACGAACGAGGCGGAATTGCCGCGCATCACCCGAACTCCCTGGTTCGTGCGCGAGCATCGCGAGGTTCGGCAGACCGACTGGCGGCACGTCAAGGTCAAGACGCCGGCCAACTGTGTGGCCTGCCACACCAGGGCAGCGGAAGGCAGCTATCGCGAGCGCGAGATTGTCATGCCCGATGGGCGGCGCTGGGAGGACTGACATGGACAAAGTGCTGATCTGGGACTGGCCGGTACGCATCGGCCACTGGCTACTGGTCGGCGCCTTCGCGCTGGCCTGGACGACCGGCGAGAGCGAGGAGTGGCGTCTCGTGCATGTGTCCGCGGGCGCCATCGTGGTCGGCGTCATCCTGTTTCGTCTGCTGTGGGGCATCGCCGGCACGAGCCACGCGCGTTTCGCCAGCTTCGTCCGCGGCCCCGGTGCCGTGCGGGATCATGTCCTGGGCCTGCTGCGGGGCGATGAACCGAAGCATGCCGGCCACAATGCCGCCGGCGGCTGGGCCATCGTCGCCCTGCTTGCTCTGGGCTTGTCGAGCGGCGCCAGCGGCTGGCTCGTGTACCAGGAACTGGGTGGAGCGTGGCTGGAAGATGCGCACGAAGCACTGGCGTCGGGCATGCTCGTCGTCGCCGCGCTGCATGTGACCGGCGTCGTCGTCAGCAGCCTCGCATATCGCGAGAATCTTGTGCGCGCGATGCTGACCGGCTTCAAGCAGGGTCGGCCCGACGAGGCGATAGCCCATGCGCGCGCCCTCATGCTCGTGCCGATGCTGGCTTTCGTTGCCGCCTGCGCATGGTGGCTGGCACGGTAGGATCGCGCCCATGCGCATCCTGCTCGCCGAAGACGATCCCCTTCTGGGCGACGGCCTCAGCGTCGGCCTGCGCCAGGATGGTTATGCCGTCGATTGGGTGAAGGACGGCGTGGCCGCCGATCTGGCGCTGGCCAGCGAGGATTTCGACCTGCTCGTCCTCGATCTCGGCCTGCCGCGTTTGTCGGGAATGGAAGTGCTGTCCCGCCTGCGCGGGCGCGGCAAAGCCCTGCCGGTGCTGATTCTCACCGCGCGCGACGCGACCGGCGACAAGATCGCCGGGCTCGATGCCGGCGCCGACGACTATGTCGTCAAGCCGATCGATCTCGACGAACTCGCGGCACGGGTGCGTGCCCTGTCGCGCCGCGTGGCGGGACGCGCACTGCCGCTGCTGAGCGTCGGCTCACTCTCCCTCGACCCGGCGACACACCAGGTCACGCTCGACGGCAAGCCGGTCGAACTGCCCCCGCGCGAATACTCCCTCCTGCAAGCCCTCATGGAAAACTGCGGCAGGACGATGACGCGCACGCAACTCGAAGCCTCGCTCTACGGTTGGCGCGATGAGCCTGAGAGCAACGCGCTCGAAGTGCATGTCCATCACCTGCGGAAAAAACTCGGCGCCGACCGCATCAGGACGCTGCGCGGCGTCGGCTACATGATGATGAAGCCATGAGCGGTGCCACGCGCTGGTTCTCACTGCGCCGCCGCCTGCTAGTCTGGCTGCTCAGCGGCATGACCGTCGGCTGGCTGGGGGCGATGGGGTATGCCTATGTCGAGGCGCGTCACGAAATCGAGAAGTATCTCGAGGCAGACCACGACCACTCGGACGAACATGTCCGTCACGAAATTACCGAGCATTTCCTCGAGGCACTGTTGACGCCGCTGTTGTTCGGCCTGCCGACGCTCGGAGGCTGGATCTGGTTCGCCACGTGGCGCGGCCTCGAGCCGCTCGACGAAGTGGCCGCCGAGCTTGGCAGGCGCGCGCCGGAGCGGCTCGATCCGGTGGCGCCGGCGACCGCGCCGTGCGAAGTGCGTCCGCTGCTCGAAGCGCTCAACGCGCTGTTCGCCCGCGTCGACCGCGCGATGCAGAACGAGCGTGCCTTCACCGCCGATGCCGCGCACGAGTTGCGCACACCATTGGCGGCGATCGCGGCCCAGGCGCAGGTGGCGACGCGGGCCCGCGATGCGGCCGAACGCGATCATGCTCTGGCGCAACTGGCGGCCGGCGCGCGACGGGCGAGCCATCTGGTCGAGCAGCTGCTGACCCTCGCGCGGCTCGATCCGGCCGGTCGGCCGGCGATGAGCGAAGTGCGGCTCGACAGGCTGGCGGCGGAAGTCTGTGCCGAGCATGGTGCGGCCGCGCTCGACAAGCAGATCGTGCTCGAACTCGACGCACCCGCCGCGGTCAGCGTGATGGCCAATGAAGTAATGCTGCGCAGCCTGTTGCGCAACCTGATCGACAACGCCGTGCGCTACACGCCGCCCGGCGGCAGAGTCGGCGTTGCCGTGACGACACGGAAGCTGACCGTGAGCGACAGTGGCCCGGGCATTCCGGCGTCGAAGCGCGAAGTGGCCCTGCGCCGTCTGCATCGCCTCGCCGGACAGGACATCGAGGGCAGCGGCCTCGGCCTCTCCATCGTCGCCCGTATAGCCGAACTGCATGGTGCCACGCTCGAACTGGCCGACGGCATCGGCCGACCGGGGCTCTCCGTGCGGGTGACATTTCCGCGCTGACGCGTGGCGGCACGCCGGCGCCGACATTCAAAATGCCGCTCGCTGGAGTACCGCGGACGACGGTTCAGCGATCGCCGAATCGGAACTCGAATTGCGCCTCGACGAGCGGTGACTCGCGCGGCTCGATCGTCTCGCCGTGCAGACCCGCCTCGCGGCATGCGCCCATGCAACTGACGCATGAGATTGACGCAAGTGCGGACGCCGCCGCATCGTAGGGTCGATGTCCCGCCTCTCCCCTGCCCCGGCCCGCACGACGCGACGCGAGCTGCTCGCCGGCGCGCTCGCGCTGGGCGCCTCTGCGGCCGTCCCGGCCGCGCCCCGGCACAGCAGCTTCACGCTCGCTCTGGTCGGCCAGTGCCTGATCCGCCACGATCTGCGTGCCCACCCCTGGCCGGGATTCGCGCCGCTCGCGGCACGCCTGCGCGCCGCGGACACCTGTTTCTCCGATCTGGAGCTGGCGATCCTCGGGCCTCGCGCCGGATCCCCGACGCGTGCGCCGGAGACGCTGCACACCGCCGACCCGGTCGTGCTCGACTGCCTGCGCGATTTCGGCATCCGTTTCCTCGCCACCTCGAACAATCACGCCTTCGACGTCGGCACCGGCGGCATCCTCGACACCATGGCGGCGTTGCGTGCGCGCGGGCTCACCTTCGCCGGCACCGGTGAGACGCTCACCGAAGCCGCCGCGCCACGTTTCCAGCAGACCGCCGGTGGCCGCTTCGCCGTGGTCGCGGCAGCGGCCGGCATGATCCGCCCGGGCGGCGCGGCGACCGCGACGCGCGCCGGCGTGCACGAGCTGCGGCGCGGTGCCGGCGGAGGCCTCGATTCCACGGACGTCGAGCGCATGCTCGAAGCGCTGCGCCGGGCGCGTCGCGAGGCCGACGTGGTGCTGGCCTATCTGCACAACCACCTCTGGGAAGCGGACGTCGCGCGCACCGCCGACTGGCAGCGCGAATTCGCGCGGCGCTGCGTCGAGGCCGGGGCGAGCGCATTCGCTGCGCACGGGCCGCCGCTGCTGCACGGCGTCGAGATCTGGCGGGGCGCGCCGCTGTTCCACGGCCTCGGCAGCTTCATCTTCCAGACGCGCAAGGCCGACGAGGTCTACGACGATCCGAACTGGGAGAGCCTGGCGGTCGAATGCCGCTTCGAGCGCGGCCGCTTCCGGGGAGCGAGCCTGCAGCCGGTGCAGCTCGCGCGCGTCGGCGCACGCGGCCCCGACGATCTCGAGACGCGTGGCCGGCCCTCGCCCGCGACGCCGGACGAGTCCCGTGCGACGCTGGCGCGGCTCACCGCCCTGTCTGGCCGGCTCGGCCAGACACTGCACACAGAGGGCGAGATCGCGCTGCTGCAACCGGCGTGAGTCGCGTCACGGATGGACCATCAGTGACCGATCACCAATGATCAACGGCCAGCGGCCGAGGACCGGCGACCGACGAGCGGCGCCCAACGGCCGGCGGCGGCGGCTCAGCCGTCGCCGTGCCGCGCGAACCAGGCCTTGGTCTCGAGCAGGAACTCGCGCGCCAGGCGCGTCGGGCCGGGCACCGCGGCGGTGACGTAGGCGTATTCGTGCCGCAGCTCGGGCCGGAACGGCAGCGCGACCAGGCCGTCGCGCAGATAGGGCCGCGCCAGCAGCGCATTGACGATCGCGATGCCGAGGCCGCGCGCGGCGA
>JADLDF010000063.1 GCA_020846815.1 Gammaproteobacteria bacterium
CGAGGCCGCGGACCTGCTCGATGGCTGGCAGGGCCCGCAGGACTGGGCGGCGTTCGCCCGCTTCAACCTCGGCGCGGCGCTGATCCGCGACAACCAGCTGGACGTCGCCGCGCGTTACCTCGACGCGGTGGGCACGCTGCAGACCGAGGACGCGGAGCTGCTCGCGCTGCGCGACCGCGCGAACCTGACGCTCGGGCTCGCCTACCTGCAGGCGAGCGAGCCCGACAGCGCCAAGCCCGTGCTGCGCCGCGTGCGGCTCGATGGGTCCTATGCCAATCGCGCGCTGCTCGGTGCCGGCTGGGCCGAGGCCGAGCTCGGCGACCTTCGTGCCGCACTGACGCCCTGGCTCGAGCTCAAGGACCGCAACCTGCTCGACGCCGCGGTGCAGGAGGCCTGGCTCGCCGTGCCCTATGCCTTCGCCAAGCTCGAGGCGCCGGCGCAGGCGGCCGAGTACTACGAAGCCGCGATGCAGGCCTTCACCCAGGAGCGCTCGCGGATCGAGCAGTCGATCGAACGCATCCGCGGCGGCGGGCTGCTCGACGGCATCCTAGAGAAAGAGGCGACCGGCGGCAGTTACGGCTGGTTCTGGCAGCTCAAGGATCTGCCGGATGCACCCGAATCGCGCTACCTGTACGCCGTGCTCGCCAGCCACGATTTCCAGGAAGGTCTGAAGAACTATCGCGATCTGGTCTACCTCGAACGGACACTGGAGCGCTGGTCGGACGATTTCGACGCCTACCGCAGCATGATCGACACCCGGGAAAAGGCCTTTGGGGAGCGGCTGCCGCGTACCGACGAGCTGCTCGCGCAGGGTGGAGCCGACGCCCTGGAGCGGCGTCGCGACGCACTCGAATCGCGGCTCAATGCCGTGGAAGCCGCAAGGGACGTCGCTGCGCTGGGTACGACCGAACAGCGCGACCAGTGGGCGCGCATCCAGCGCGCCGAACAGGCGCTCGAGCGCGAGCCGCCGGGCGCGGAGACCGAGGCGCTGCGCAACCGCCTGCGGCTGGTCAAGGGCGCGCTGTACTGGCGGCTCGCCGAGAGCTACCGCGCGTCGATGTTCGGCCAGCGAAGGGCGCTGCGCGAGGTCGACGGGCTGTTGCGCGAAACGCAGGATCGCTGGCAGCGCCTCGGCCGTGCGCGGGGCAGCGTACCGGCGAACACCGGCGAATTCGGCGCGCGCGTCGACGCGGCGGGGCAGAAGCTGGAGGCGATCCAGCAGCGTCTGGCCGCGGCCAAGGCGCGCCAGAACCAGTATCTCGCCGGCATCGCGATCGATGCGCTCGATACCCAGAAGCAGCGGCTCGGTGCCTACCAGGTCCAGGCCCGCTTCGCACTCGCGGCGATCTACGATCGTGCCGCGACGCCGGCCGTGCCGGCCGCGGGCGAAGGCGGTGGCGGATTCGGGGACGGCGTGCCAGCTGCGGAGTCCGCGGCACCTGCGCCCGCGCCGGAGCAGGCGCCGGCCGACGGAGGTGCTCCGTGATCCGGCCGCATCCCGCGAGCCGCGTGCTCGTCGCCTGCGTCGTCGCCTCGACGCTGGCCGCGGCGGCGGGGGCCGCCGGCAAGTCCGCGAAGCCGCCGGCCACGATCGGTGACCTCGAGCCCCGCAAGGTCGAGATCCGGCCCGAGCAGCGCGTGGATGCCAGTGCGGCGCGCGCCATCGAGAACTACCGGCGCTACCTCGAACAAAAGGACGCCGATCCGGAACTGCGCGCCGAGGCGCTGCGGCGGCTCGGCGACCTGAATCTCGAGGTCGGCGAGCTCGAGCGCATCGAAAAGGAGGTCAGTGCCGTCGATCGCGCCGGCGCCGAGGCGATCGAACTCTATACCTCGCTGCTCGAGGCCCATCCCGATTACCCGCGCAACGACCAGGTGCTCTACCAGCTCGCGCGCGCCTACGAAACCACGGGCCAGCCCGACAAGGCGCTGGCCACGCTTGATCGCATCGTCAAGGACTATCCCGAGCTGGTGCAGCTCGACGAGGTCGATTTCCGCCGCGGCGAGATCCTGTTCTCCGCCCAGCGCTATGCCGAGGCCGAAAAGGCCTACCAGCGGGCGCTCGAGAGGGGCCCCGGCGGCGCCTTCCACTCACAGAGCCTCTACAAGCACGGCTGGTCGCTATTCAAGCAGGGCCGCAACGAGGAGTCGCTGCCGTCGTTCGCGCGCGTGCTCGATGCCAACCTGATCGACCCGGCCGACGGCCAACGCCTGCGCCCGATCGAGCGGATGTCGCGGCCTGACCGCGAGCTCGTCGAGGACACGCTGCGGGTCATGAGCATCACGTTCTCGTACCTCGAGGGCGCCGTCTCGGTCGACCAGTTCCTCGCACGCAGCGACGTGCCGCCGTATTCGCATCTGCTGTACTCGCGGCTCGGCGACCTGTACGTCGAGAAGCAGCGCTACCAGGATGCCGCCGATGCCTATCGCGCCTTCGTCGCGCGCGACCCGGCCGACGAGCACGCGCCGCTGCTGGCGATGCAGGCGATCGAGGCCTACCGCAAGGGCGGTTTCGACCAGCTCGTGCTCGAGGGCAAGCGCGACTACGTCGAGCGCTACAACTTCGCGGGCGGCTTCTGGCAGGGGCGCGAGCGCGCCGCCTATCCGCAGGTCGTCGCCGAGCTGAAGACGAACATGAAGGACGTCGCGACCTACTACCACGCGAC
>JADLDF010000064.1 GCA_020846815.1 Gammaproteobacteria bacterium
CCCGTCCCGGAGCAGAACCTCGCGCGCCTGCACGTCGATGCCAGTAACCTCCGCGCCGAGCCGCAGTTCGATGCCGTTGTCGGCGTAGTAGTTGTCCGGGCGCAGAGGCATCCACTCCTCCGGCGCGATGCCCGCCAGATAATCCTTGGACAAATTCGGTCGATCGACCGGCGCGGCATCATCATGACTCAACATGACTATTTGCCCGGCAAATCGTTCGCGACGGAGCTTTTCGGCCGCTGCGAATCCGGCCGCACCTCCACCCACGATCACGATTCTCGATGGCGCCTTGGCGAGGGTCGCGCGGCGCCGCGCCTGTGGCGTCGCTGCGCGCTTCTCCCGCACGAAGATCCTGTCTGCGCGCAGTTCCACCGACCAAAGCGCCACCGGACTGAGGGCGGGCGGACGCAGTGCTTCTCCGGTGCGCAGGTCGAAACAGGCGTGATGCCAGGGGCAGCGCACGGTATCACCGACGATGAGCCCGTCGACGAGCGGGCCGCTGTAGTGCGTGCAATGGGCGGCGATGGCAAAAACTTCCGCGCCGCGGCGGATGAGGAGAACCTGGTCGTCGCCCACGTGGCCGACCAGCTTGCCGCCGTCGGCCAGTTCAGCGAGCGCAACACCTGCGCTCAGGTCGGGTCCGCTGACGCTGCTCTCTGCCTGACTCATCGCTGTTCTCCTTTCGGCCTCACTTGTCTTCGAGCACCGCCAACGCCGCTTCGATCCGGTCCTCCGGCGCGAGCAGTTGAACGCCGTCGGCGTCCACTCTCGTCGAATAACTCTTGATCGCCTTCACGAGGCACGATAGCCCAAAGTGCAGCGTGGTTGCCAACCGACCGCACCGATCGCGTGGGCGACGCCGAAGCTGGAAATGCGACCCGGCAAATCTTTTCCGGCTGAACGCCATTATCAAACCGCTGAGTCTGGCCTCAGCCGGTATTCTGCAGTCCGGCCGAGACGCCGTTGACACACTCGACCAGCGCCTGCAGCAGCGAGCCGTCGGCGCGCTCACCAGCACGCCAGCGACGCAGCAGATCCACCTGTAGCAGACTCATCGGATCGATATAAGGGTTGCGCAGACGGATCGACGCCGCCAGGCGTGGGTTGTCCTGCAGCAGGGTGTCGCTGCCCTTGAGCTGCAGCAAGGCGCTCCGGGTACGGGCGAACTCGGCACTGATCAGCGAGAAGAACCCGTCGTGCAATGAGCCCGACAATGCCGAGAAAGCTGCGGCGATACCGAGGTCGCACTTCGCGAGCACCATCTCCACATCTTTCAGCGCGTTGTCGAAGAACGGCCAGTCCTGCGCCATCCGGGCCATGGCCTCCACACCAAACTGCCGCATGCCGTGCTCCAATGCACTGCCGAGGCCATACCAACCGGGGATGATGGCGCGACATTGAGTCCACGCGAACACCCACGGGATGGCGCGCAGGTCCTGCACGCCGTGCATGCTGCGGCGGCTGGCAGGCCGCGACCCGAGCGTCATCTGCTCGATCACGTCAATCGGTGTGGCGCTGCGAAAGTACTCGACAAAGTGCTCGCGCTCGACGAAGGCGCGATAGGTTCGCCGGCTGTGCGCGGCCAGCTCGTCCATCTGTGCCTGCCAGCACACTTCACGCGGGTCAGTCTCGCTCGGGCGCAGACTGGCACGCAGCACCGCGCCGACGGTCTGTTCCAGATTGCGCAGCGCCAGCGCCCGGATGCCATATTTGCGATGAATGACCTCGCCCTGCTCCGTTACACGCAATACGCCTGCCACCGAACCACGCGGCGAGGACAGCAACGCCGGTGTCATGCGCGCGCCGCCCCGGCTGGTCGAACCGCCGCGACCATGGAAGAACGCCAGACTGATCCCGGCCGCGCGCGCCACGTCCATCAGCCGCACCTGGGCACGCTGCAGTCCCCAGCGTGACGCGAGCGTGCCGCCGTCCTTGCCGCTATCGGAATAGCCCACCATCACCCATTGCTGGTCGTTGCGCGTCGCCAGATGCCGGCGGTATACCGGATCATCCAGCAGCGCCTGCAGCGTTGCAGGCGCGTTCTGCAAGTCATCGATGGTTTCGAAAAGCGGCGCGATATCAAGCGCCACCGGGGCGATCCTTCCCTGGTCTGGGGGCTGGAGCGTTTCGACCAGATCGCCGCGGCGCGCAAGCGCCAGTACCGCCAGCACGTCGGCGACCGAGCGCGCCATACTGATGACGTACAGGCCTGTGGCCCCGCTGCCCTGCCGGCGCCGGCTGTCGCGCAAGGTGGCGAATACGGCCTGCAATGCGGCCGCGCCGGGGTTGTCGTTTGCCGCAAACGTCCGTTCGCCGCCGGCATACGGTCGCAGTCGGGCGGCGCGCTCCGCTGCATTGCGCGCCGCCCACGCCGGATCAGCCAGCAGCGCCGCCAATATATCGTCGTGCACCCTTGAATCCTGTCGCACATCCAGCCGCGCCAGATGAAAGCCGAAGGTGCGCACCCGCAAGATCAGGCGAATCACCGCCTGCGCACCGGCATGCCGGCCGCGATGTGCGGTGAGGCTGTCATATATCAGCTGCAGGTCGTCCTGCAGTTCATTGTGGGCCGGGTAACCTCCAGCTTCATCCCTGGACGTCGCGCGCAGACGCGCGCCGATCAGGTACAGCAGGCAGCGATACGGCATGTCGGCGTGGCGCGGGCGTATGCGCGCGGCAGCAGCTGGGTATTGCGCGAGATAATCCGTCAGACGCTCACGCAACGCCGGCGTCACGCTGACCCGATCGTCCGTCTGACTCAGCCGACGCGCGAGTGCGGTCACTTCCTCGCGATAACGTTGCA
>JADLDF010000065.1 GCA_020846815.1 Gammaproteobacteria bacterium
ATGGTCACGGTGATGGCGTTCTCGAAGGCCTTGCGGCTGAGGATGTCGGAGGGCCGGATGCCCTGCTTCACCAGCTTCACGACGGCCTCGCCGGCGCGCCGGCAGTCGGTGCGCTTGGTGTCGCTGATGGCATCCTGGGCGGAACTGTCGGGCAGCGACAGGCCGAGCGCCTCGATCGCCGAGGCCATGGTATTGGCCGTGTACATGCCGCCGCAGCTGCCCGGACCCGGAATCGCAGTGCGCTCCACTTCGGCGAGCTGGCCGTCGGAGAGCTTGCCGGCGGCGTGCGCGCCGACGGCCTCGAAGATCGCGACGATGTCGCGGCGCTTCGCGCCGGGGCGGATCGTGCCGCCGTAGACGAACACGGCCGGGCGGTCCAGCCGCGCGATCGCGATCGCGCAGCCCGGCATGTTCTTGTCGCAGCCGCCGATCGCGACGAAGCCGTCGAAGCCCTCCGCGCCCACGACAGTCTCGATGGAGTCGGCGATGACCTCGCGCGAGACCAGCGAATAGCGCATGCCCGGCGAGCCCATGGAGATGCCGTCGGAGACCGTGATGGTGTTGAACAGCACGCCCTTGCCGCCGGCCGCGTTGGCGCCCGCCTCCGCCTCCTTGGCGAGGTCGTTGATGTGCATGTTGCAGGGCGTCAGGTTCGCCCAGGTCGAGGCGATGCCGATCTGCGGCTTGGCGAAATCGGCATCCTCGAAGCCGACGGCGCGCAGCATCGCCCTCGAAGGAGTCTGTTTCGGCCCGTCCACGACTTCGCGCGAATAGCGTCGCGGATCCACGGCCTTCTTACTGTCGCTCATCGATGTCGAGTCCCCTGGTTGTGAAATCCTGCCGGTCCGGCCGTGTCTGCGGACATCGGCCCTGCGGCTCCATGGTGCGTCGCGGTGCGCCCCGCGCGGGCCGGCCAGCGTGACGTGCACGCCCATGTGGTGCTGGCAGCCCATTCTAGATCGGTGAATGCGCCGGCGCAGAGGATCGCGACGGACTCACGCCTGGCGGGCGCGGGCATTCAGCTGCCGGTGTCCGTCAGCCGCCGCTCGCGCAGCGTGATGATCAGCACGCCGGTGAGCGTGACCAGGCCGCCGACGGCGATCCGCGGCGTCATCGCGTCGCCGAGCAGCGTGATGCCGAAAATCACCGAGAACACGGGCGACAGGGTCGTCAGCGGCGCGACGCTGGTGACGGGATAGCGCTGCACCAGGTGGTAGAAGCCGGTATGTGCGATCAGGCTGCCGAGGATCGCCGTATAGGCGATCGCACCCCAGGCCTGCAGCGGAATCGCGCGCAGCTCGGCGAGGCCCGGCCGGTGTGCGACGAGCGCCAGCAGCGCCAGCACCGGCAGGCTGACCCAGCTGAACCAGGCCTGCACCTCCAGCGGCTTGAACTCCGGCAGGCGCTTGACGGCGATCACGCCCAGCGAGCCGACCATGGCCGAGGCGATGACCAGCACCAGACTCGGCCAGAAGCCGAACACGACCGGATCGAGGCCGATGATCATCACGCCCGCGAACGACAGCGCGATGCCCGTCCAGCGCCGCCAGCGCACGGTCTCGCCGAGCAGCGCGACCGACAGCAAGGTCGTGAACGGGATGCCGAGCTGACTGGCGATCGCGACCGCCGAGACGTTCTGCGCGATCGCGAGGCCGGCGAACAGCAGCGCGAAGTTGAGCGCGCCGGACAGCAGCGCCGCGACCACCATGGCGTTCATCTTGCCCGGAACGACGCGCAGGAACGGCCACAGCAGCGCCGCGAGCACCGCGAAGCGCAGCGTCGTGAACAGCATCGGCGGCACCTGCGTGAGGCCGATCTTGCTGACGATGAGGTTCAGTCCCCAGATCAGCGTGATCACCAGCAGCGCCGCGAGGTGCCGCGGGGCGACCTGGGTCATCCGCGACGCTCGCGGATCAGGCGTATGTGCCGACGCCCGAAGGCAGGTCGCCGAAGAATCATCCGCAACGCTCGCGGATCAGCCGGTAGGCGAGCCGCAGGCACTGCGCCTCGGCGCCGACCGGCCGGCCCGGACGTTCGCGGGGGTTCCAGGCGTACAGGTCGAAATGCGCCCACGGCGTCGTCGGCGCGACGAAGCGGCGCAGGAACAATGCGGCGACGATCGAACCGGCGAACGTCGTCGAGGAGGCGTTGACGAGGTCGGCCACGCGGCTGCCGAGGTCGTCCTCGTAGCCGTCCCAGAGCGGCATCGGCCAGGCCGGGTCGCACTCGGTCTCGCCGGCCGCCTGCGCCTGGGCCAGCAGCGCCGGGTCGTTCGCATACAGCGCCGGCAGATCCGGGCCCAGTGCCGTGCGCGCGGCGCCGGTCAGCGTGGCGAAGTCGAGCAGCAGGGCCGGCCGCTCGGCATCGGCAGCCGCGAGCGCGTCGGCGAGCACCAGCCGGCCCTCGGCGTCGGTATTGGTGATCTCGATCGTCAGGCCCTTGCGGCTGCGCAGCACGTCGCCGGGGCGGTAGGCGGCACTGCCGACGCTGTTCTCGACAGCCGGGATCAGCAGGCGCAGCGCGAGGTCGGCGCGCGCCTCCATGAGCATGCGTGCGATGGCCAGCGCCACGGCCGCACCTCCCATGTCCTTTTTCATCAGGGCCATGGCGCTCGAGGGCTTGAGGTCGAGGCCACCGGTGTCGAAGCAGACGCCCTTGCCGACCAGGGTCACCTTCGGCGCGGCGGGATCGCCCCAGGCGAGGTCGATGAGCCGCGGCGCGCGGGCCGGCGTGGCGGCGGCGCCGACGGCGTGGATCAGCGGGAAGCCGTCGGCCAGCGCGTCGCCGGCGGTGACCGCGATCGTCGCGCCGTGGCGCGCCGCGAGGTCCTCGGCGGCCATCGCCAGCTCGGCCGGGCCCATGGCGTTGGCCGGCGTGTTGATCAGGTCGCGGGCGAGGTAGACGCCGTCGGCGA
>JADLDF010000066.1 GCA_020846815.1 Gammaproteobacteria bacterium
CCCGCGGCCTGGGAAGGCGGCGTACACGTCAGCCCCGCCGAGCGCGACAGCCTGCGCGCCCTGCTCGCGCTCGGCTTCGTCGACCTGTTCCGCCGCTTCGAACAGCCGGAAAAGAGCTACAGCTGGTGGGACTACCGCGCGGCTGCATTCCGTCGCAACCACGGCCTGCGCATCGACCTGATCCTCGCGACCGCCGCGCTCGCGCAGCGCTGCACCGCCTGCACGATCGATCGCGAGCCGCGGCGCGCCGAAAGGCCCTCCGATCACACTCCCGTGATCGCGCACTTTGACATATAGGTTGTCGGAATCGCGTCCGAACTGTCGACCACGTCGCCACGCATCATCAGCCCCATGTCTACAGTGGAAACCGCAATGCCCCGCAGCGCACCGGACGTGATGCGCGGGCTGCCCGACTCCACAACCAGAACCAGGGGCCTGATGCTGAATCCGCGCCGGAGCGACTACGACGTCACCAACACCGTCCAGGTCAGCTCCCCCGATGCCGTGCGGCTCGCCGTCGCACAGCTGTTCGCCGAGAGCTGGCCGCGCACGCCGTTCCATGCGGTCGAGCGCTCGTTCGCGCGCTTCGAGGAGATGTTCAGCGGCCGCGCGCCGGGCTATGAGGGCGTCGACACGCTCTACCACGACATGCAGCACACGCTCGACATCACGCTGGCGATGGCGCGGCTGATGGCGGGCTACGAGCGGCAGGTCGACGCGCGCGAGCGCTTCGGCGGCGAGCGTGCCGTGGTCGGCCTGATCACCGCGCTGTTCCACGACGTCGGGTATCTGCGCGAGCGCAGCGATACCGAGGCGCAGAACGGCGCCGAGTACACGCGCACCCATGTCTCGCGCGGCGCGCGCTTCCTCGCGCAGTGGCTGCCCGAGGTCGGGCTCGGTCACTGGGCGTCGATGGCCGTCGAGCTGGTGCACTACACCGGCTACGAGAAGCCGATCGCGCAGATCCCGCTCGAGGATCCGCGCGACCGCCGGCTCGGCCAGCTGCTCGGCACCGCCGACATGACCGCGCAGATGGCCGACCGCTGCTATCTCGAGAAATGCCGCGACCGTCTCTATCCGGAGTTCGTGCTCGGCGGCGTCGCGCTGCCGACCGACACCGAGGGCTACCGCAAGGTCATCTACGCCTCGGGGCTCGACCTGCTGCGCCAGACGCCGGGCTTCATGGAGCAGGTACGCGCCAAGCGCCTCGACGGGGAGTTCGAGAGCGCCTACCGCTACCTCGAGATCCTGTTCAACGGCCGCAATCCCTACATCGAGGCCATCGAGCGCAACCTCGCTTTCCTGAAGGAAATCCTGCGCAGCGAGAGCTGGCGGATGCTGCGGCGCAACCCGCCGGTGTTCGCCGCCGTGCCCGACCCGGTCGGCACGATGCGCGGCCTCATGGCCGGCTACATCAGGAAGGTCTGGACCGAGGACTGAGCGCCGTGGCCGGCGCGGCCGCGAGCCACGCCTGATCTGCGCATGGCGGATCGATCGCCGCGACATATTTCGCGTGGATCCGCGGCAGCGCGGCCAGCACCGCATCCAGACCCTCCAGCCAGGCGCCGCCGGCCCCGGCCGCATCGGCCACTCCCGCACCGAATACGTCTGCTGCGGCCACTCCCGCGCCGACGACGTCTGCTCCCGCGCCCATGTCCGCTCTCGTACGCGCACCCGCAGTCGCGTCGTGCAGCGCCGCGCGCAGCACTTCGACCGTCAGCGCCGCGGCCGCGGGCACGGCCACGGGCGCATAGCTCAAGTGCCAGGGCTCGGGGCTGACGCCGTCGCGGACCGAGACATAGGGCCGGAAGAAGCCGAAGCGCTGCATGTGCTCGCCGAGCCAGGCGTCGAGCCGCGCGAACGGCCCGCCCGTGACGAACTCGGCCGGCACCAGCTGCGGCGCGGCGCCATCCGGCAGCGCAGCGCGGTCGATGACGTCGAAGTCGCTGCCCCAGTGGTGGCGGCTCGCCCCGGGCAGCGCCGACCACCAGAGGATCGCCTCGACGCGTTCCGCGGGCGCGAGCGCGAGCGCATCGAGCGGCCGGCTCGCGCGATCGAGCAGCGGCCGCTCGCCGCGGAACTTCGCGTTCCAGATCGCGAGCTGGCGGTCGAAGTCGCGGAACGAGGAAACCGCGACCAGATCGAGACCTGCGGCGAGCGCCGCGCCGCGCATCGCCAGGAAGGGCTCGACGGCGTCGCGATGCAGCGTGCAGCACGGCACGTCGAGATCCACGACGTGCGTGCGCGCCCGGCCGGTGAGTTCGCGCGGATCGAGCATCCGGCGCGGATCAGGTCGCACGCACCGCGCCGGCACCGGTCTTCGGCCCGGCCCGGCCGGCGAGCGCGCCGGCGGCCTGGTCGATCGCGCCGAGGAAGACCTCGAGCGGCTGCGCGCCCGAGAAGGCGTAGCGACGCTCGAAGATGAACGTGGGCACGCCGCTGATGCCCCAGCGCTGCGCCTGGGCCTCGAGCGCCTCGACCTCGCTGCGCCGCGCAGGGTCGTCCATGGCCTGCAGCGCGGCCTCGCGGTCGAGCCCGGCCGCGGCGGCCAGGTCGGCGAGCACCTGCGGGTCCGCGATGTCGCGGCCTTCGGTGAAGTGCGCCTGCAGCACCCGCCGCTTGACCTCGCCCTGGGTCGCCATGCCCGCCTCGCGGGCCCAGCGGATCAGGGCATGGGAGCGGCGCGTGTTCGGTGCGCGGGTGATGCGCTCGAAGCGGAAATCGATTCCCAGGGCCGCGCCGACCTCGACCAGCTGGCGCTGGCCGGCCGCGAAGCGGTCGACGTCGCCGAAGCGGCGCAACATGTACTGGCGACGGTCCTCGCCCTCGGGCGGCAGGTCCGGATTGAGCTCGAATGGCAGCCAGTCGAGCTCGGCCGGTACGCCGGGCCGGTTCGCGAGCGCCTCCCGCAGGCGCGCGTAGCCGACGTAGCACCACGGGCATATCGTGTCCGAATAGACCTCGATCTTCACGGCTGGGAGTTCTCCGTTGTCGCCGATGGGCTACAGGCGTAAGACTTCTCGACTGTGGTGGGCCGGCCGGAGGCCGGGGTAATATCCTGAAGGATAACGGGGTTCCAGCCCCGTCACACCAGAAGGGGATGCCCGCTGCGCCACGTCCCGGAGCAGCGGGTGCGACGTGCGGAGCATCGGCCTGCAGAAAAAATTCGTCCTGGCCTCGCTGCTCGTCACGCTCGGCATCGTGATGGCGATGGGCGG
>JADLDF010000067.1 GCA_020846815.1 Gammaproteobacteria bacterium
GCGAGGCGCTGGCACGCGCGGCGCTCGCATTCGCGCGCGGCCTGCCGGCGGGGCCGCGGCTGCGGAGGGCGTCGTGAGCGGCGTCTGCGCGATCGTGCCGGTCCGCTCCGGCGGCGTGGGCAAGTCCCGCCTCGCCGGAGTGCTGTCGCCGCAGCGGCGCGAGCGGCTCATCGAAACGATGCTCGGCGAAGTGCTCGCGGCACTGCGCGGCGCGCGCGGCATCGATGCGATCGTCGTCGTCAGCCCCGATCTCGAGCAGGCGCCCGCCGGCACGACGCTGCTGCGCGACGGCGGCGAGGGACTGAACGCCGCGGTCTCGCTGGCGCTCGCCGCGCTCGGCTCGCGTTTCACGGCGGCGCTGGTCGTGGCTGCCGACGTGCCGCGGGTCACGGCCGCCGAGATCGAGACGCTGCTGCAGGCCTGCCGCGACGCCGACGTGGGGCTCGCGCCGGACCGGCACCACGAAGGCACGAATGCGCTGTGGCTGCGGCTGCCGCCGTCGATCGCGCCCGACTTCGGCGGCGCGAGCTTCGCGCGCCACGGTGAGGCTGCGCGGCGCGCGGGTGCGCGGCTGCGCATCGTCGACCTGCCCGGACTCTCGCACGACGTCGACCTGCCGGCCGATCTGCCCGCCGGCGCGCTGTCGCGCGACGCGGTGCTGGCGCTGGCCGACGAATCCGATCTCGGGTCGATGCTGTCGGCCGCGGCCGCGCTCGCCGCCGAAGGCTTCGGCCGGCGCGTCAGCTATTCGCGCAAGGTCTTCATCCCGCTGACCCAGCTGTGCCGCGACGTCTGTCATTACTGCACGTTCGCAGCGCCGCCGCGGCCCGGCACGGCAGCTTATCTGCGCCCGGGGCGGGTCCTGGAGATCGCGCGGGCGGGGGCCGCCGCCGGCTGCCAAGAGGCGCTGTTCACGCTCGGCGACAAGCCCGAGCTGCGCTACCGCCAGGCACGCGCCGAGCTCGCGGCGCTCGGCTTCGCGACGACGCTCGACTATCTCGAACATTGCGCGCGCCTCGTGCACGAGCAGACCGGCCTGCTGCCGCACCTGAACCCCGGCGTCATGGAAGCCGCGGACCTGCGCCGTCTGCGGCGCGTCGCGGTGTCGATGGGCCTCATGCTCGAGACCACCTCGGAACGTCTGGCGCAGAAGGGCGGGTCGCACCACCGCTCGCCCGACAAGCACCCCGCGGCGCGGCTCGCGACGCTGCGCGCGGCCGGCGTGGAGCGCGTGCCGTTCACGACGGGGCTGCTGATCGGCATCGGCGAGACGCGCCGCGAGCGTCTCGAGGCGCTGCTCGCGATCCGCGAGCTGCACGAGGAGTTCGGTCACGTGCAGGACCTGATCATCCAGAACTTCCGCGCCAAGCCGGGCACGCGCATGGCCGGCGCGCCGGAGCCCGCGCTCGAGGAGCTGCTGTGGACGATCGCGGCGGCGCGCCTGGCCTTCGGCACCTCGATGTCGATCCAGGCACCGCCGAACCTCAGCGCACCCGAGTCTCTGCCGCGCCTCATCGAGGCGGGCATCAACGACTGGGGCGGCGTTTCGCCGGTCACGCCAGACCACGTCAACCCGGAGGCACCGTGGCCGGAAATCGCGGCGCTGGAGCAGGGCACGCGGGCCACGGGCCGCTGGCTGGTCGAGCGTCTGGCGATCGTGCCGTCCTGCGCGACGCAGCCCGAACGCTGGCTCGACCCCGGCTTCCACACGGCCGTGCGCCGCCGCGTCGACGCCACGGGCTACGTGCGCGAGGCCGAGTGGGTGTCGGGATCGGGCTCGCTGCCGCTGCGCCGCTACGTCGAGCTCGTCGAGCGGCCGCGCCGCGTCGCGCCGCAAGGCCGGGACCGGCTGCAGGCCGCGCTCGAGCGCGCGCTGCGCGGCGAGCGGCTCGACGAGCCGGAAGTCGCGCGCCTGTTCGAGGCCGACGGCGAGGATTTCGCGCGCGTGGTCGCCGCGGCCGACGCGCTGCGTGCGCGTCGCTGCGGGCCCGCGATCACCTACGTCGTCAACCGCAATATCAACTACACGAACCTCTGCAGCTATTCCTGCGGCTTCTGCGCGTTCGCCAAGGGCCGCGGCGCCCGCTCGCTGCGCGGGCCGGGCTATCTGCTCGATCTCGGCGAGATCGAGCAGCGCGTCGCCGAGGCGCGCGAGCGCGGCGCGACCGAGGTCTGCATGCAGGGCGGCATCCACCCGAGCTTCACCGGCGAGACCTATCTCGCCATCGTGCGCGCCGCGCAGCGCGCGGCTCCCGGCATCCACGTGCACGCGTTCTCGCCGCTGGAGATCACCCACGGCGCCACGTCGCTGGGGCTCGCGCTGGAGGACTATCTCGCCCGGCTGCGCGACGCGGGCCTGCGTACGCTGCCCGGAACGGCCGCGGAGATCCTCAGCGACGACGTGCGCGCCGTGATCTGCCCCGACAAGGTCGATACCCAGCAGTGGCTCGCCGTGATGCGCGCCGCGCACCGCGTCGGCCTGCGCAGCACCGCGACCATCATGTTCGGGCACGTCGAGACGCCGCGGCACTGGGCGCGGCATCTGCTGCTGCTGCGCGACCTGCAGGAAGAAACCGGCGGCTTCACCGAGTTCGTGCCGCTGCCCTATGTGCACATGGAGGCGCCGCTGTGGCGCAGGGGCCGGACGCGCTCGGGCCCGAGCTTCCGCGAAGCCATCCTGATGCACGCCGTGGGCCGGCTGGCGCTGCATCCGTCGATCCCGAACGTGCAGGCGTCCTGGGTGAAGCTCGGGCGCGACGGTGCACTGGTAGCGCTGCGCGCCGGTGCGAACGACTTCGGCGGCGTGCTCATGGACGAATCGATCACGCGCGCGGCCGGCGGCGTCAATGGCCAGGAGCTGGATGCGGCGGCGATGCAGGCTGCGATCCGCTCGATCGGCCGGGTGCCGCGCGAGCGCACCACGCTCTACGGCGAGGCCCCGGCGCGCGCCTCAGCGCAGCTTCGGCAGCACCTCGCGACCGATGATCTGCAGGGCGTCCATCGGGTCGTCGTGTAGGCGCAGCGCCACTTCCGTGAGGCCCGCGCGCGCGAACATGCGGAAGCGCTCGACCTCGCGGTCGAGGTCCTCGAGGCCGCCGGTCGAGGTGAAGTACTCGGCCAGGCGGTTCGGAATCTGCTCCGGCACGCCCTGCACATTGCCCGAACGGTCGAACCAAGCCGCGACGAACCTGGCGTAGTTGTCGCGCACCAGCTGCGCTTCGTCCTCGCTCAGGCACTGCATGATCAGCTCCTTCTGCAGCTTGATCGCGCGCCACGGCAGCTCGCGGCGCGACTCGCGGTAGCCGGCGGCGCGATCCTTTTTCAGGTGCCAGCCCCAGAAGGTGTTCAGGCGCAGCGGCGCCATGCCCGGCTCGCGCCTGGCCGCGCCTTCCATGACCTCGGCGACGGCCGCAGCCATGACCTCGGGCGGCGTGCAGCCGATGTAGACGCCGTCGGCGACGCGCGCCTCCATGCGCATCATCTGGCCGCGGTAGGCGGTGCCGTAGACCAGCGGTGGCGAGGCCTTGACCCAGTCGTAGGTGCAGGGCAGGTTCACGCCGAAGTCCTCGCCCTTGTAGCCGCCCGCGAGCTTGCGCCGCGCCGCGAGCCGCACGATCTCGATGGCCTCGCGGACCGCGCGCACGATCTTCTCGGGGCGCTGGATGCGCATCGCGTCGATGTTGCCTTCGCCGGCGCCCATGGCGATCACGCCGCGGCCGCCGGTCATTTCGTTCAGCGACAGCAGACTGTTGGCGATTTTCAGCGGATGCATCTCGAACGGGCTGACGGCCAGCGGACCCATGAGCAGCTTCGAGGTCGACTGCGCGAGCGGCACCAGCGACAGGAAGCAGTCCCAGTGCGCGAAGTAGTTGGACGTCCAGAGCGCGCGGATGCCGAATTTCTCTGCGACCTGGCCGAGCTCGGCGACCTGCTGCGGCGTGAGATCCGGCTCGAGGATGATGTCGACTTCCATGGCGATGAGGCTCCGGTGATCGGGTCGGCGAGGCCGCGAGCCGGAATTGTATCGGGGCGTGCCGCGAGCGGCTGCGCCGGGTCGGGCGACGACCGTGTTACGGCGCGCGCCGCACGGCGGCAGCGCTGCCGCACCCGCTGCTCACGGAGCGGACGGCGAGGCGCCCGGCGGCGGCCGGCGCGCGTCGACGACGACGAGCACGTCGGCCGCAGCCTCTGCGATGACGTGCCGGGTCACGCTGCCGAGCAGCAGCTCCTCGACCACGTGGCGCCCGTGCTTGCCGATGACGATCAGGTCGCAGCCGAGCGCCGTCGCCCGGGCGAGGATCGCGCGCGACGGTTCTCCACTCAGCAGGTCGGCGTCGTACCCGGCGGGCTCGAGTCCGTTCGCCGCGGCGAGCCGGTGCAGCGCGCCGCGCGCCCGGTCGAGCGTCTCATTGCGGAAGCGCTCGATCACCGCGGTCTCGATGCCGGCGAAGTGCAGCTTCCCTTCGTAGGGAAACTCGGGCGCGTGGGCCAGGGTGAGGCGTGCCCGTGGAACCAGCGTACGCGCGAGACGCAGCGATGCTTCGGAGGCGGGGGAGAAGTCGACGGCCACCAGCGGCGCTGCATAGTCCGCGCCGGCCGGACGGCGCACGAGCAGCACCGGATGACGGCTCCTGCGCAGCAACCGCGATGCAGTCGAGCCGAGCAGCATCGCAGGCGCGGCTCCGGCGCCGTGCTGTCCGAGCACGAGCAGGTCCACGCCGCAGCTTGCGGCCAGCTCGGGTATGGCCGTGGCCGGCTGGCCATCGAGCACCTGCGCATCCACGGCGAGATCCGCGCCGAGCATGGCGGCGAGAGCGGCGAGCCGCTCCTCGGCCTCGTGTCGCAGGCCTGTCACCAGGGTCGCGTCGCCGCTGCCCAGCAACCCCCGCCAGACCGAGAGCTCGTCGGTGCGCAACGCATGCGTCAGCGTCAGGCGGGCGCCGAAGGCGCGCGCCAGTGCCGCGGCCCGCTCCAGAGCCGGCGCGGCGTTCTGCGAGAAATCCGTGGCGACCAGGATGTGGCTCGGGACGCTCATCGGCTCACCTCCGGCCGGTGCTCCGGCTCGTGTTGCACGACCTCGCGCGCGAGCAGCGGCGGCGGCAGCGGATCGCCGGCCTGCCGGCGGCGGAACAGGGCCGCGCGCGCCAGCACGGCGCTGGAGATCGGCGCCGTGATCGACAGCACGACGATGATCAGCCAGCCGTGCAGGAACAGCTCGCCGGCCCGCCAGGAGAAGTGCACGATCGAGCCGAGCGTGACCAGCCAGGCCGCGAGCGTCGAGGCGATGGCCGGTGCGTGCATGCGCAGGAAGAACTCCTGCAGCCGCCACAGGCCGAGGCCCGCGGTCAGCACGAAGACGCCGCTCGCAACCAGCGATGCCGCGACGACGATCTCCCAGACGGAGATCATTCGATGACCTCGCCGCGCAGCAGGAACTTCGCCAGCGCCACGGTGCTGACGAAGCCGAACAGCACCATCAGCAGCGCGGCCTCGAAGTACACATCGCTGTCGTAGCGGATCGCCAGCACCAGCATCAGCAGCATCGCCACGACGTAGAGGAAATCGAGCGCCAGTACCCGGTCCTGGGCGCTCGGACCGCGCGCGAGCCGTGCGAATCCGAGCATCATGCCGGCCAGATAGAGCACCAGGGTCAGCGTTATCGCATGCTGCAGCAGACCGTTCATTCGAAGATCTCCTTCAGTGGATGCTCGTACAGCGCCTTGAAGCCCGCGACGAACTCCGCTTCGCCGGCCAGATCGAAGACGTGCAGCAGCAGGCTGCTGCGATCCGGCGCGAGCTCGCACCATACCGTACCGGGAATCACCGCGGTGATCATCGACAGCGCGGCGAGGGCGTGCTCGTCGCGCAGCTCCAGCGGCACGAGGACGAAGCTGCCGCGCGGTGGGCGCCGCCGCGGGCGCCATATGCCACGCGCGACGTCGATCGCCGATCTCACGACCGCCGCACCGACGCGCAGCACCAGCCGCACCGCCACCAGAGGCCGTTGCATCGGACCCGCCGCGGGACGCAGCGGCGCCAGCAGACGCGGCATCAGGATCGCCACCAGCAGGCCGAGCAGCAGCTGCCCGGGCGTGACCGGCTCGTTCAGCAGCAGCCACATGGCCAGCAGGCCGGCCGACAGCAGCGGATGGGGCAGCAGGCGTTTCATGGACGAGGCTCCGGCGCCGCGTGCCGCGCGACGGGGCGCGGCACGGGTCGCGCCGACATCACGGCTTGCACGTAGCGCTGCGGTTCGTGCAGGGCCTGCGCCGTGGCCTGGGTGTAGCGCAGGGCCGTTTCCGCGCGCAGCGCGAGCAGCACGCAGAGGCCCAGCAGCAGCGCGAGCGGCAGGCTCTCGAAGAGGTGCACGCGCGGCGAGCTGCGGGTGGCGCCCGCCCAGAAGTGGCGCATGCCGGCGCGCACCAGCCCGATGGTCGCGAGCAGACCGGAGACCAGCAGCATCGCGAACAGCACCCAGGCGCGCGCATCGCCGATGTCGATCAGCTCCGAGAGCATCGTGAGCTTGCCGACGAAGCCCGACAGGGGCGGCAGGCCGGTGATCAGCAGCGCGCAGCTGCCGAAGCCGAGCCCCAGGAACGCGAGCGCGGCCGGCAACGGGCGGCCCGTCAGCACCTGTTCGGCATCGTCCAGATTCGTGCCCTCCGGCGGCGGCGGAGCATCGAATGGCCTGAGATCCTCGTTGCCGTCGTCGAATCCTTCCTCGATGGCGGCGACCGTGCGGATGCGATCGACGAGCTCGACCAGCAGATAGAGGGCGCAGGCGGCGAGCGTCGAGCTCGCGAGGTAGTACAGCGCGCCGCCGGTGAGGCCGGGCTGCGCGAGGCCGAGAGCCGCGGTCAGCGTGCCCGAGGAGGTGATCACGCTGAAGCCCGCCAGACGGCCGAGATTCTGCGAAGCCAGCATGCCGATCGCACCGCCGCCGAGAGTCAGCAGGCCGGCCCAGACCAGCGCCTCCTGGCCGAAAGGCGGCGGCGAGCCCGCGGCTGCCGGAAAGCACAGCGGCCAGAGGCGCAGCACCGCGTAGATGCCCACCTTCGTGAGGATCGCGAACATCGCCGCGGCCGGCGCGCTCGCTGCGGAGTAGGCCGGCGGCAGCCAGAAGTTCAGCGGCCAGGCGGCCGCCTTGGTGAGGAAGGCGATCGCGAGCATCGTCGCGCCGGCGTGCAGCAGGCCGCGATCCCCCTCCGGCAGCAGCGGCAGCTTGCGCGCGATGTCCGCCATGTTGAGCGTGCCGGTCACGCCGTAGATCGCCGCGACCCCGATCAGGAACAGCAGCGATGCGACGAGGTTGATCGCGATGTAGTGCAGGCCGGCCCGCACGCGCGCGCTGCCACCGCCATGCAGCAGCAGCCCGTAGCTCGCTGCGAGCAGCACCTCGAAGAACACGAACAGGTTGAAGAGGTCGGCGGTCAGGAAGGCGCCGTACAGGCCCATGAGCTGCAGCTGGAACAGCGCGTGGTAGTAGACGCCGCCGTGCTGCCAGCGCGCGGTCGCGTAGAGCACGACCGCGAACGCCACGCTCGCCGTCAACGCGAGCATCAGCGCCGACAGCCGGTCGAGCACCAGCACGATGCCGAAAGGGACCGGCCAGTTGCCGGGCAGATAGACGCCGAAGGCCGCCGTCGCATCGCCACGGTCGACCCAGGCGAGCAGCCCGAACGCGAGCAGCAGGCCGAGCCCGGTGGAGACGATGTTCATCGCCGCCTTGGTCCGGCGACGGTGCTCGCCGATCAGCATCATCAGCGCCGCCGTCGCGAGCGGCAGCAGCACCGGGGCGACCAGCAGGTGCGGCAGCGACGGGTCGATCGGCAGGCCGGTCATGGCTTTTCTTCCCGGCCGTCGACGTGATCGCCACCGCTCAGGCCGCGCAGCGCGAGCAGCACGACCAGGAACAGCGCCGTGGTCGCGAAGCCGATGACGATCGCCGTCAGCACCAGCGACTGGGGCAGCGGGTCGGCATAGTTCGCGAGATCGGGAGGCAGCCCCGGCTTGACGATCGGCTCCTTGTCGATGGAAAGGCTGCCGACGCTGAATATGAACAGGTTCACGGCATACGACAGCAGCGACAGGCCGATCAGTACCTGGAAGGTACGCGGACGCAGCACCAGCCAGACGCCCGCGCCAGCCATGACGCCGATCGCCACGGAGATCACGAGCTCCATCAGCCGGCCTCCTCGGCGTCCGTGTCCGCCGCGGCCTGGCGCCGCGCGCGCAAGGACTGGTGCGCCAGGGCCGTCAGCAACAGCAGCGTCGCGCCGACGACGACGCAGAACACGCCCAGGTCGAACACCGCGGCGCTCGGCAGGTGCAGCTCGCCGAGCAGCGGCAGGTCGACGTGCGCCGTGTGCGTGGTCAGGAAGGGATAGCCGAAAGGCAGCGAGGCGAGGCCCGTCAGCAGCGCGAGCAGCAGACCGGTGGCGATCCAGCGCGGCGGGCCGAGGTTCAGGCGCGCCTCGACCCAGCGCGTGCCGCTGACCATGTACTGCGAAATGAAGGCGATGGACACGACCAGCCCGGCGATGAAGCCGCCGCCCGGCTCGTCGTGGCCGCGCAGCAGCAGATACAGCGCGAAAGCGCCGGCGACCGGCAGCAGCAGGCGCACCAGTACCGCGGGCACGGCCAGATAGTCCGGTGGCAGTTCCGTCGGATCGTGACGTTCCGAGATGTCCGTGCCCGACTGCAAGGATGCCGTCCGTTGCTGCGCCGGCCGCGTGATCGCTTCCCGCGGCGGCCGGAAGCGCCGCAGCAGCGCGTAGACCGTCAGGCCCACGATGCCGAGCACCGTGATCTCGCCGAGCGTGTCGAAGGCGCGGAAATCGACGAGCATGACGTTGACGACGTTCGTTCCGCCGCCCTCGGGCAGGGCACGTTCGATGAAGAACGGTGCGATGCTCAGGGGCGCGTCGCGCGTGAGCAGCGCGAAGGCGAGCGCCGCGAGCCCGCTGCCGATCAGCAGCGCGATCACGAAGTCGCGCCGGCGGCGCCACCAGGCGACCCCGGCGCGTCGCAGGTCGTCGTCCAGCGCGATGCGTCGCGGCAGCCAGCGCAACCCGAGCAGGTACAGCACCAGCGTGACCACCTCCACCGCGAGCTGCGTCAGCGCCAGATCCGGGGCCGAGAACCAGGCGAAGGTGATGCAGACCGCGAGCCCCACCAGGCTCAGCAGCGCCAGTGCCGCCAGCCGGTGGAATTTGGCCTGCCACGCGGCGCCGATCGCGCAGGCGCCACCGATGAGCCACAGGAGCGCGAACTCCGGCGTCGCCGGAATGCGGTCCCTGTAGCCCCACTCGAGCGGCACGATCAATGCGGACGCGAGTCCCGCGGTGCCGGCGATGACCAGCATCCAGAGCAGCTGTGGCTGCAGGCGGCGCGTGCCGGTGATGCGCTGGATCATGCCGGCGGCGGCGACCAGCCCGGCGAGCACGACGTCGAAGGCGCGGCGGCCGTCCAGCACCAGCAGCGGCACGCGGTTGCTGGCGCGCTCGCGCAGCTTCGCGGCATAGCGGACGTAGACCGCGACGCCGCCGGCCAGCGCGACCAGGCTCATGATCAGCGGCAGATTGAAGCCGTGCCAGACGGCGAGGCTGTATTCGGGCAGCACGCCGCCGACGACGGGCCGGGCGGCCGTCGCGAGCGCCGGGCCGATCGACAGCGCCGGTGCGATGCCCACCACCAGGCAGGCGAGCACCAGTAGCTCGATCGGCACCCGCATCCAGCGTACCGGCTCGTGCGGCCGGCGCGGCAGGTCCACCGGCGGCGGGCCGAAGAACACGTCGTGGCCGAGACGCAGCGAGTAGACGACCGCGAACACTCCCGCCAGCGTCGCGGCGAACGGCAGCGCGA
>JADLDF010000068.1 GCA_020846815.1 Gammaproteobacteria bacterium
AGCTGCGCAACCGCACGCTCGGCTTCGTCTACCAGTTCCACCACCTGCTGCCCGAGTTCAGCGCGCTGGAGAACGTCGCGATGCCGCTGCTGGTGCGGCGTACGCCGACCGCCGAAGCGAAACAGCGTGCCGCCGCGCTGCTCGGCCGCGTCGGCCTCGGTGCGCGTCTCGAGCACCGGCCGCACGAGCTGTCGGGCGGCGAGCGGCAGCGCGCCGCCGTGGCGCGCGCGCTGGTGACCGGGCCGCGATTGGTGCTCGCCGACGAGCCGACCGGCAACCTCGACGGCCACAATGCCGCGCAGGTCTTCGAGCTGATGCTGGAGCTCAACCGCGAGCTCGGCACGAGCCTCGTGATCGTGACCCACGACACGCGCCTTGCGGCACGCATGGACCGGATCCTGACCCTGGACGGCGGGAATCTGCGCGAAGAGGCCCGATCAGGCGCTTGAGCCGCCGCGGCGCGCGCGATATTTCTTGATCGTCCGCCGGCGCCAGGCGATCTCCAGCAGCAGCCACCCCAGCAGCCCGGCCGCCGCGGCGCAGAGTGCGCAGCCGGTCAGGAAGGGCTTCCACATGGGGCCGAGGCCGTGCTGCAGCCAGTCCCACGAGGGCTCGAAGCCGAAGTGTCCGCCGGGCAGGCCGAGCGCGAAGCAGCCGACGCGGTAGGCAAGGTAGTAGGCCGGCACCGCCGTCAGCGGATTCACGAGGAACGTGGTCGCGACGATCACCGGCACGTTCACGCGCGCCAGTACAGCGACCGCGAGCGCCGCCGGCACGTGTACCGGCAGTGGCACGAAACAGATCGCGAGACCGGCGCCGAAGGCCACCGTGATGCCGCGCCGCTGCAGCGACCAGAGACGCGCGTCGCCGAGCCAGCGGGCGAAGGGGCGGGCATACCAGCGGTCGCGGACGCGGTGGACGCGGCCGCCGAGGTGGCGGACGAACGGGCGGAACATGCGAGGCGGGCACTCTAGCAGCATGGGCCGGGTCAGGCCGTGGCGATTCTCGGGGCTGCCGGCCGCGGCGGGTTTCGCCTGGTGTGCGGGGGCCTGCCTCGCGCTGTTCGGCGGCCGGTGGCCCGGCGGCGCTGCGATGCTCGTTCTGGCGGCGGCCGCGGTGCCCGCCTGCGTGCGGTGGGGCTGGCCGCGCACCGCCTGCCTGCTGGGCGGGTTCGTGCTCACCGGCGCCGTCGCGCAGCAGCAGGTCGCGCTGCGCTGGCCGGGGGCGCTCGATGGCCAGCGCGTGCTGGTCGAAGGGCGCATCCGCGGCATTCCCGACGACGACGGCGCGCAGCGGCGCTTCGATCTCGAGGGTGCGATCGTCGCGCCGGCGACGCTGGCGCGGCCGATCCGCGTGCGCGCGACCGCGCGCGGCGGCGGTGGGGGTGCCAGCGAAGGCAGCGGCGGTGGCGACAGCAGCACCAGCCCCGCGCCCCGCGCCGGTGAGCGCTGGCGATTGCTGCTGCGGCTCGAGGCGCCGCGTGCGCCGCTCAATCCCGGCGGCGCGGACGCCGAGCGCTTCCTGTTCCGCGAGCGCATCGACGCGCTCGCCGCCGTCGTGCCGTCGCGGCTCGCCACGCGCCTCGCGGCCGCCGGTCCCGGCCTCGACGGCCTGCGCGAGGCGATCGGCGCGCGCATCCGCGAACGGGTCGCGGACCGCGATGCCGCGGCGCTCATCGCGGGGCTGGCGATCGGTGCGACGGCCGACATCAGCCGCGAGCAGTGGCGCGTGTTCGGCGCGACCGGCACGGTGCACCTGGTCGCGATCTCGGGCCTGCACGTGACGATGTTCGCCTGGCTCGCGGCCCGCCTCGCGCGTCTCGGATGGCGGGGGCTGCGGCTCGGGCACTGCTGCGACCGCGAACCGTTCGCCGCGTCCTGCGGTCTGCTCGCCGCGACCGGTTATGCGCTGCTCGCCGGTTTCGGCGTGCCGGCCCGGCGCACGCTGCTGATGCTGCTGGTCTGGTGGGCCGCGCGTCTGGCGGGGCGTCGCGTAGGCGGTCTCGAAGTCATCGGCGGTGCGCTACTCGCGGTGCTGCTCTTCGACCCGCTCGCGCCGCTCGATGCCGGGTTCTGGCTGTCGTTCGCGGCCATCGCCGTGCTGGTCGGCAGCGAGCGCCTGCAACGCGCGCCGGCGCATGCGGCCACATCGGCGGTCGGGTCTGCGTCGTCCGCAACGGCCACAGCAGCCCAATCGCCCGGCGCGAACGGCCTGTCGTCGGTCATCTTGCGGCCGACCGCGGCGCCGCCGCGCCGACCGCGCCACGCCGTCGTGGTCGTCGTCACCCTCATCGCCGCCGGCCTGCGCCGGGCGGCGGCGGCGCTGCGCGAGCTGACCGCGACCCAGTGGCGACTGACCCTCGCGCTGGCGCCGGCGACCCTGATGCTGTTCGGCAGCGTGCCGCTGGCGGGCATGGTCGCGAATCTCGCCGCGATCCCGCTCTATTCGCTGCTGCTGGTGCCGTCGATCCTGGCCGCGCTCGCCGTGCTGCCGCTGTCGGAGAGCCTGGCGGGCGCCGGCTGGCAGGCCGCCGCGCAGCTCTACCTCGCCACCTGGCCGCTGTTCGAGGCGGCGGCGGCGCTGCCCGGCGCGACCTGGCAGCGCGAGCCCGCGGTCGCCTGGCTGCTCGTGGCGCTGCTCGCGCTGCCGCTGTGTGCACTGCCGGGCCCCTGGCCGTTGCGGGCGACGGTGCTGGCCGCGCTGCTGCCGCTGCTCGGTACACCGCTGCCGCCGCCCGAGCGCGGCGCATTCCGTGCCTGGCTGCTCGACACCGGCGACGGCACCGCTCTGCTGGTGATGACGCAGCGCCACACGCTGCTCTACGACACCGGGGACGTGTACGGCAGCGAGGGCGGACGCGCCGCGCGGGCCGTGCTGCCGGCGCTGCGTGCCGCGGGCCGCGACCGGCTCGATCTGCTGGTGCAGAGCCGCGCCAGCGCCTTTCGCGTCGCCGGTGTCGCGACGCTGCTCGACGGTGTGCCGGTGCGCGAGCTGCGTTCCGGCGGCCGCTGGGTCGCGGCGCCGCGGCCACGGGTCTCCTGCGCCAGCGAATCCGGCTGGCTCTGGGACGACGTCGAGCTGCGCCTGTTCCCGGCCGGCGCGCCGCGACCCGGCGCCGAAGCCGCGCCGTCCTGCGTACTGCGGGTCGCGGCGGCGCGCGGGCGCGGTGCCGCGCTGCTCGTGCCGGCCCAGGTCGATGCCGCCGAGTCGCGCTGGCTCGCAGGTGAAGGCCGCGCGGGCCGTCTGCGGGCCGAAGCCGTCGTCGCGCCGCGTCGCGGTTCGCCGGCGGCCGTCGCTCCCGGCTTCGCCGCCGCGGTCGCGGCCCGCGAGGTGCTGGTCGCGAGCCGCGAGCTGCCGCCGCCGCGTCGCGCTGCCGTCGCACGCGCCTGGGGCCTCGACCCGCAGGCCGTTCGTGGCACCGCCCGTGAGGGCACGCTGGTCGTGTCCGCCACGGCGAGCGGTGGCTTGCAGGTCCAGCGCTGGCTCGACGGCCAGCCGAGGCGGATCTGGCGCGTGCCGCGCGACTGAGTCGTACTGCCTTGCGGGTCGTACCCGGGCTGCGGCGCGCTCCGGTATCATCGCGGCTTCCTCGCCAGTCGGAAGCTCCTAGATGTGGGAAATCGTGCGGGCCGGCGGCCCGCTGATGTGGCCGATCATCCTCTGCTCGGTCATTGCCTTGGGGATAGTCGTGGAGCGGATGTGGACCCTGCAGGCGCCGCGGGTCATGCCGCCGGGGCTGCTGCAGAAGGTCTGGCAACTGGTCGAGGCCGGGCAGGTCACCGACAAGGTCATCGCGGCCCTGGAGCAGAATTCGCCGCTCGGCCGGGTGCTGGCGGCGGGGCTCGCCAGCCGGCATCGCCCACGGGCCGTGATGATGGAGCGCCTCGAGGACACCGGACGGCACGTCGTGCACGAGCTCGAGCGTTTCCTGAACACGCTCGGCACCATCGCCGCGGTCTCGCCGCTGCTCGGGCTGCTCGGCACGGTCACCGGCATCATCAAGGCCTTCAACGCCATCACCGTCGGCGCCATGGGTGATCCGCGCGCGTTGTCGGGCGGCATCAGCGAGGCGCTGATCACGACCGCCGCGGGCCTCGTGGTCGCGATCCCGTCGCTGATCGCCTACCGCTACCTGCGCGGCCGCGTCGACCGGATCGTGATCGACATGGAAAAGAGCGCGATCGCACTCGCCGACGCCGTCGAGAACGAGCCCGCCGCGGCGCAGGCACCGGCGCCGCTCGCCGCCACGGCCGGGGCCGCGGCGTGAACCTGCGGCCACGACGCGCCGAAGAGCCCGAGATCAACCTGATCTCGCTGATCGACGTCGTGCTGATGATGGTCATCTTCTTCATGGTCTCCTCGACCTTCGTCGAGGAGAACCGGTTGCGCATCCGGCTGCCCGAGGCGAGCGCCGCGCCGCTGGCACGCGGCGAGCGCGAGCCGATCGTGGTCACGGTGACGCCGGGCGGAGGCTATCGCGTCAA
>JADLDF010000069.1 GCA_020846815.1 Gammaproteobacteria bacterium
CGCGCATCTGCTACGTCAACAAGATGGACCGCAGCGGCGCCGGCTTCCTGCGCTGCGTGGACATGATCAAGAAGCGCCTCGGCGCGCGCCCGCTGCCGATCCAGCTGCCGATCGGCTCGGAAGACAATTTCAGGGGCATGATCGACCTGGTGCAGTACAAGGCGCTGGTCTGGACCTCCGAGGACCGCGACGCCAAGTGGGACATCCTCGACGTGACGCCGGATCTCGCCGACAAGCTCGGCATCACGGTGCCGTCCGACCGGGCGATCCTCGAGGCGGCGCCGAAGTTCCGCAGCGAGCTGGTCGACACCGCGCTGGAGCAGGACGACGTCGCCATGGAGGCCTTCCTGGAGGGCACCGAGCCGAGCGTCGAGACGCTCAAGGCCTGCCTGCGCAAGGGCACGTTGAACGGCTCGTTCAATCCCGTGCTCTGCGGCTCCTCGTACAAGAACCGCGGCGTGCAGCAGGTGCTGGACGCGGTCGTCGACTACCTGCCCGCGCCGACCGACGTCGAAGCGATCAAGACCGTCGATCTCGACGGCAACCCGGTCGGCGAGCGCCTCTGCTCGGACGACGAGCCGTTCGCGGCGCTCGCCTTCAAGGTCATCAACGACGCCTACGGTGCGCTCACCTTCGTGCGCGTCTATTCCGGCGTGCTCACCAAGGGCGCCTCGGTGCAGAACTCCACGCGTGGCAAGCGCGAGAAGATCGGCCGTATGGTCGAGATGTTCGCCAAGGACGCAAACCCGATCGAAGAGGCGCGCGCCGGCGACATCATCGCGCTGGTCTCCCTCGCCGAGACCGACACCGGCGACACGCTGTGCGACACCCACGCACCGGTGGTGCTGGAGCGCATGCGCTTCCCGGAGCCGGTGATCAGCGTCTCGGTGAAGCCGAAGAACAAGGCCGAGCAGGAGAAGTTCACCAACGGCCTCGGCAAGCTCGTACGCGCCGACCCGTCGCTGCGCCTCGAGACCGATCGCGAGACCGGCGAGACCATCCTGCGCGGCATGGGCGAGCTGCACCTCGACGTCACGCTCGATCGTGTGCGCAGCGAGTTCAACGTCGAGGGCACGATGGGCGAGCCGCAGGTCGCCTACCGCGAGACCATCACCAAGCCCGTGCAGGAAAACTATATCCACAAGAAGCAGACCGGCGGCTCGGGTCAGTTCGCCGAGGTGTGGATCAAGTTCGAGCCGCTGGAGCGCGGCAGCGGCTTCGTGTTCGAGGACAAGACGGTCGGCGGCTCGGTGCCGAAGGAATACGTCCCCTCGGTCGAGAAAGGCCTGCGCATGCAGATGGAAGACGGCGTGCTGGCGCGCTTCCCCACTGTGGACTTCAAGGCCACGCTGGTCGACGGCAGCTACCACGACGTCGACTCGAACGCGCTGACCTTCGAGATCGCGGCCAAGGCGGCGTTCCGCGAGGCCATGAGGAAGGCCGGTCCGATCCTGCTCGAGCCGGTGATGAAGGTCGAGGTGGTGACGCCGGGCGACTACCTGGGCGACGTCATCGGCGACATCAATCGCCGTCGCGGCCAGATCCAGGAGCAGCTCGAGCGCGGCACCAACATCGCTGTCGTGGCCGCCGTGCCGCTGTCGGAGATGTTCGGCTACATCGGCCAGCTGCGCGCGATGAGTTCGGGCCGTGCCTCGTACACCATGGAGTTCTCGCACTACGATCCGGTGCCGCGCAACGTCGCGGAAGCCGTCATCGAGGCGTCGAAGAAGCCGACCGCGGCCTGATCCGGCGCCTGGAGACAGATCGGATCTATTTTCCCGCGAGAAAACGGATCTGGTCTGCCCCGCGGTTTCCCGCGGGAAAATAGATCCGATCTATCCCCCGTCGTAGGCGCGGCCGGCCGCGATCATCGCTCGTGCGCGGCCGGCGTCGTCCGCCGGCGCCGCCGGATCGAGCAGCGCCGCGTGCGCCTTGATCGCGAGCACGGCGATGCCCATCGGTCCGGCCGGCACGCGTACGCCCAGCGCCGAGAATGCCTCCGGTCGCTCGCGGATGAAGCGCGCCGCGGTGCGTACCGCGTCGTGTGAGCGGCGCTCAGCTTCGCCCTCGTAGGAGAAACGCCAGGCCCGCACGCGGCGGTTGATGACCGCCTTGTCCGCTCCGCCGGCATCGAGGCCGGCGGCCGCGAAGATCCGGCAGTCGTAGTCGAGGCAGGTCTGCGGGCGCTGCGCATAGATCGAGCAGCGACCGGAGTGCAGCATCGGGCAGGTGCCGTCGTCGCGCGCCGGCAGCGTCAGATCGCCCGGCGCGAATCCCGGCGCCTCGACCACGAGCTCCGACGGCACCAGCGCCCGCGCCGCGCCGTCCGTGCGTCGCAGCTGGATCGAGTAACCCGAGGTGCAGCAGCCGGTGCAGTCGCCGCAGGGCACGTCCATGCCGGCATCGCCCCGCAGCGAGGCGCGCAGCTTCGAGAGCCAGGCGCCGAAAGGCCCTGCGTCGAAGGTTCCGGCCGGTGGGAAACGCGCGTCGGACATGCCGTCATCCTAGCCTGCGCCGGCAGCAACGGCCCGCAGCTCGAGCGCTGCATCGGCGAATCGCGGCCGATGCTCGCGAGCGACTCTCCCGGGACGGCCTTGGCTGCATGCTAGGCTGCAGGCCCCGGGGCATGCGACGGCTGCCCCGTGTCCGAGGAGCGCCGCGATGTCCGTCGATCCGAGCCTCGTCCTGTGCAGCCGCTCCGGCGGCATCCGCACGCTGACCCTGAACGATCCGGCGAAGCGCAATGCGCTTTCCGTCGCGATGATGCGGGCGCTGCATGCGGCTGTGGAAGCCGCGGGCAGGGATCCCGAGGTACGGGTCATCGTGCTCGCGGCCGCCGGCCCGGCGTTCTGCGCCGGCCACGACCTCAAGGAGCTGCGCGCCCATCCCGATCCGGCCTTCCAGGCCGAGCTGTTCGAGCGCTGCGTGGAACTGATGCTCGCCATCGTGCGCTGCCCGAAGCCCGTGATCGCGCGCGTGCACGGCATCGCGACCGCAGCGGGCTGCCAGCTCGTCGCGAGCTGCGATCTGGCCGTCGCCGCGGAAGAAGCGCGCTTCGCGACGCCGGGCGTGAACATCGGCCTGTTCTGCTCGACCCCGATGGTCGCGCTGTCGCGCAACCTCTCGAACAAGCATGCGATGCAGATGTTGCTGACCGGGGACCTGCTGCCGGCCGCGGAAGCCTGGCGCATGGGCCTGGTGAACGAGGTGGTGCCGCTGCTCGAGCTCGATGCCGCGGTCGAGGCGCTCGCCGCCAGGATCGCCGCCCGGTCCGCCAGCGCGATCGCGATCGGCAAGCGTGCCTACTACGAACAGGCGCAGATGCCGCTCGAGCAGGCCTACCGGTACGCGGCACAGGTGATGCAGCGCAACCTGCAGACCGCCGATGCCGCCGAGGGCATCGACGCGTTCATCCAGAAGCGGCCTGCCTGCTGGATCGACGTCTGAGGCACCGCCGGCGGCGTCGTTGTCGGCAGCTCGCTGCCGCGCGCCGACGCACGTCGAGCAGCCAGCTGAACAGTACGCCTTCCTTCGACGAGAGTCTTACAGAATTGTCGCCCACGGCAGACAGGTTTCTCAGTGCCACGCTGACAAAACGAGCGGAAGTGCATGACTTCAAAGACAACGTGTATTGCGACAGCGTTCGGCTGCGATCGTCTGCGAGGCGGTGTCGCTCGCGACGCGGCGCATGCCGCTCTTGCGGCGGCGCGCACAATTTTGCAGTGTACGCGTCGTCGTTTCGCGCCCAGGGGATGCCGTCGCGCATGCCGCGCCACGGATCACGCGACTCGACCAGACCGACGATCAACAAGAGGAAGGGAAGATGGAACTCACCAGTGACATCCAGTACCTGCGCCGTCGCCGGGACGAGCTCGAGCGCCGCATGCGGCAGCCGGGCGGTGTCCGCATCATCGAGGAGCGGGAGCTGCTGCAGATCCGCCAGCGCCTGCAAGACATGCCGCGCCAGCCCGAGCGTGGCGCGGAGCTCGCGGGTATCCGCTAGCGGCGATCTTCCTTGCGCGCGCCGGCCCAGCGCCGGCGCGTATCAGAAACGCTGGAACACCAGCGTCGCGTTCGTGCCGCCGAAGCCGAAGCTGTTGGACATCACGCAGTCGAGCCTGCGCTCGGCGCTCTGCCGCAGGATCGGATAGGACGCGCAGTCCGGATCCAGCGTGTCGATGTTGGCCGAGCCGGCCATGAAACCATCGCGCATCATCAGCAGGCTGTAGATCGCCTCGTGCACGCCCGCGGCACCGAGCGAGTGACCCGTGAGCGACTTGCTCGAGGAGATCGGCGGCACCGCCTCGCCGAACACCTCGCGGATCGCCCGCAGCTCGATCGTATCGCCGAGCGGGGTCGAGGTGCCGTGCGCGTTCAGATAGTCGACCGGGTGCGTGGCCGTCGCCAGCGCCTGCTGCATGCAGCGCGCGGCGCCTTCGCCGGACGGCTGCACCATGTCGGCGCCGTCGGAGGTGACGCCGTGGCCGACGAGCTCGGCGAGGATCGGCGCGCCGCGCGCCTGCGCATGCTCGAGCGCCTCGAGCACCAGCATGCCGCCGCCGCTGGCGATCACGAAGCCGTCGCGCTGCGCGTCGTACGCGCGCGAGGCCGTCTGCGGCTGGTCGTTGCGCGCCGAGGACAGTGCGCCCATGGCATCGAACAGCGCGGTCAGCGACCAGTGCTCCTCCTCGCCGCCGCCGCAGAACATCACGTCCTGATTGCCCCAGCGGATCTGCTCGGCGCCGGCGGCGATGCAGTGGGCGCTGGTCGCGCAGGCCGAGGTGATCGAGTAGCCGATGCCCTTGATGTGGAACGCGGTCGCGAGACAGGCAGCGACGGTGCTGCACATGGTGCGCGGCACGCGCGTCGCGCCGACCTTGCGCACGCCGCGGGCGCGCAGCGTGTCGGCGGCATCGACGATGTTCGCCGGCGAGCCGCCGCCGGTGCCGGCGATCAGGCCGGTGCGCGGATGGCTCACCTGTTCGGCCGTGAGACCACTGTCGCGGATCGCCTGCTGCAGCGAGATCGCCGCGAAGGCCGCCGCGTCGCCCATGAAGCGCAGGTCGCGGCGATCGACGTGCTCGCTGGTGTCGATCTGCGGGATGCCGGCGACCTGGCTGCGCA
>JADLDF010000070.1 GCA_020846815.1 Gammaproteobacteria bacterium
TGCGAGTCGACCGCGTGGCGCGCCACCAGCGGCAGCGCGAGCAGCAGCTGCTCCTCCGCGAGGTCGCGCAGCGCGAGCTTGCCATCCGCGGCGAGGAACGGATCGAGATCCGCGCCCAGCGCGTCGGCAGCCGCGAGGTCCGGCACGACCGCGACGCGCGCGCTCGCATCGACCGGCACTTCGACGATGCCGAGGCAGCGCTGGCAGACCAGCGGCAGCCGCGCATGCACCTCGACGTCGACCACCGGCACGCGCTGCTCGCGCGCGACCTGCAACGAGCCTCGCGCCCGTGCGCCGGGCCTCGCGAGCTGGTCCGCGAGGCGCGGAAACTCGGCGAGGTCGACGTCGAAATCGCGCTGCTCACCCGCGTCGGCCAGACGATCGACATCCACAGGTCGTGACCAGTCCGCCGGCATGGGGCGCGTATAATAGGTGCGCGCTCCCGCCGAGTCAAAAACTCCTTCCCCTAACTCGTTGTTTCCGTGGCTGAAAAACTCCCCTTTTCGACGCTGCGGCCGGTGCTGCTGGCCTCCACGTCGCGCCACCGGCGCGCGCTGCTGACACGGCTGCGGATCCCGTTCGACACCGCCGACCCAGGAGTCGACGAAGCCCGGGCAGATGGCGAGCCGCCCCGTGCACTCGCCGCCCGCCTGGCCCGTGCCAAGGCCCAGGCGGTCGCCGCGCGGCACCCGACGGCGATCGTGATCGGCTCGGACCAGGTCTGTGCCACCGCGGACCAGGTGCTGGGCAAGCCCGGCACGCCCGACGCCAACCGCGAGATGCTGGCGCAGCTCTCGGGGCGGACCGCGGTCTTCCACACCGCGGTGGCGATCGTCGGCCTGGAAGCAGGCCTGCAGGCCGAGCACGTCGACGACACCGTCTGCCATTTCCGTGCACTGAAAGCCGAGGAGATCGCCTGCCACGTGGCCATCGAGCCGGGGCTCGACTGCGCCGGCGGATTCAAGTCCGAGAGCCTCGGCATCACCCTCATGACCCGCATCGACAGCCAGGACCCGACGGCACTGGTCGGACTGCCGATGATCTGGGTGGCTGGCGCGCTGCGTCCGTTCATCTGCGCCGGCGCTTCGCCGGGACGGCCGCGGCGAGCGCGTCGATGACCGCGCCGAGCTCCGGCGGCAGCGGTGCGTTGACGCTGAACTCCGTGCCCCGGTCCGGCCAGGTGAACGACACGCTCGACGCGTGCAGGAACATGCGCTTCAGGCCGAGGCCGGCCAGCTCCGCATTGAATTCGCGGTCACCGTACTTGTCGTCGCCGGCGATGGGGTGGCCGGCGTAGGCGGCGTGCACGCGAATCTGGTGTGTGCGTCCCGTCAGGATGGCGACCTCCAGCAGCGTCGCGCGCGCACCGAAGAACTGCACCGGGCGGAACTCGCTGACCGAAGCCTTGCCGCCCGCCTGCACGCGCACCGTGCGCTCGCCACCGACACGCAGGTCGGTGCGCAGCGGCGCGTCGATGCGCTTCAGGCCGAGCTGCCAGCTGCCCTTCACCAGCGCGAGGTAGCGCTTCTCGAACTCGTGGCCCTCGCGCAGCTGCGCATGCAGCATGCGCAGCACGGCCGGCTTGCGGGCCACGAGCAGCACGCCGCTGGTGTCGCGGTCGAGGCGGTGCACGAGCTCGAGCGAGTCCGCTTCCGCAGGTCGCGCCGCGCGCAGTGCCTCGATCACGCCGAAGCTGATGCCGCTGCCGCCGTGCACCGCGACGCCGGCGGGCTTGTTGACGACGATCAGCCGCTCGTCCTCCTGCACGATCGCCTCGACGACGGTCTGCACGAGCGCTCGTGGCACGCGCGCCACGGATATGTTGCGGCCCTCGACCGCAGCATCGGCCGCAACGCCGCCGCCGCCCGCCTCGGCACGCAGCGGCGGCAGGCGCACGACATCGCCGACCGCGAGGCGCTGGTCGACCCGGGCGCGGCTGCCGTTGATGCGCACCTCGCCCTTGCGGACGATGCGGAACAGCCGGGAACGCGGCACCTCGGGAAACTGCCTGGCGAGGAATTTGTCGAGCCGCACCCCCGCGAAGTCCTCGGCGATCATGACGTGCTTCACGCCGCTGGCGACACGTTCCGTAAGATGTTGTTTTTCCAATGCCTTTGCCATATTATTCACAGGTCGCCGTGGAGCGCGCCCCGGGTGCGGCCCACTGCAGACGACAACGCGGCGTCCAGGCCCGTTCTCTCCGCAAGCGCGGAGACGGTCTGTGGCGGGGACGCCGCATGGTAGTTGGTCCTCGACAGCGAGGCCATCGAAGTCAGGCTGACAGCCGCCGCGACCGGCGTCGAGTCCGAAAGACTCCCCGGCGCGCCGTCGGTTTCAGAGACCACCGCAGGTTTGACAGGCGCTCCTTCGTGGTGCGTTTCCAGGGAACCTGGAAGCGGCCAGACCGGGCACAGGTAAAGCAGGCCAACCCAGTACTACTTCCTTTCCAAGCAAGAACGTACTCAGTGATCGCCCGCCTCCACACCTCCGCCCCGCCCCCGCACACCTCTCTGGTTCTCCTGCCCGTGCGCGTTCCCCGCGCCGAGGCGTCCTCGCGGACGACCGCCGCCGAGCTGCCGGCCCCACACTGGAGAACAGGGGCCCATGAAAAGAATGTTGGTCAACGCGACCCAGCAGGAAGAACTGCGCGTCGCGCTCGTTGACGGCCAGAAGCTCTACGACCTGTCGATCGAGCTCCCCTCCCGGGAGCAGAA
>JADLDF010000071.1 GCA_020846815.1 Gammaproteobacteria bacterium
GGCCGTTCGCCTTGGCGATTTCGGCATACAGCGTGTCGCGGTCCTTGTTGTCCTCGGCGACCAGGCGCTTCACGGTCGCGCGCTCGGCGAGCGGCGCGGCGCTGGCGTCGCGGATCTCGACCAGGCCGTTGGCCGTGAGGCCGACGACGCCGGCGGCGAAGTATTTCTCGAGCTCGGCGAAGCGCACCTGCATCGACTGCGTGACGGCGCGGATCTCGGGCGAGGAGATGTCGATGTTCGCCTGCGCCTGGGCCTGCGCAGCGGGCACCAGCAGCTCCAGCACGCGGCCGGCGGCGACCAGCAGGATCGGGGTGTCGGCGCGCAGGTCGGCGGCCGAGCTCACCGGGCGCAGGCCGTCGCGCGGCGCGTTCGACGTGGTGTCGGTCGGCGCGGTGCGCGATGCAGCCGGGTTCGCGCCGCCGCCGCTGGTCACCGAGTCGATGATCTGGTCGGCGGCCTTCTCGGCGGCGGCCGCCGGGAAGTACACGTTGATGGTGACGCAGGCCGCGGCCGCGAGGCTCGCGAGCGCGACGTTCAGGCGCATGACCTTTCTCATGGCGGCATCTTCCTCTGCGGGGACGGTGTCCCGGCTGCTGCTTCCGACCGGAACCCGCGCCCGCGGCTCCCGGCAACGACCATTCTGCCGCACCGGCATGAATGGTTCCTGAAGAGCGCAGTTTAACAATGTCCGACGCGCCCGGCCGTGATGCGTCCGCTGCAGGTGCGGCAACAGCGGCCGCTGCGCCCGTTGCCGCGTCCCGTGGCCTGACCGCAATCGCGGCTACTCGATCCGCAGCTCGCCGTCGCCGCTCATCTGGGTCTCGATCTGCGACACGAGCTGCGGCCAGTTGACCCGGCCGGCATTGCCGATGATGTTGATGCGCGGGATGCCGCTGCCCTTGAGGATGTAGTAGCCGATGCCGGCCGGCTCGACGCCGGACATGAGGCAGACGTCGTTCTCCAGCCGGCAGCGGATGCCGAGCTTTTCGTAGTCGTATTCATCGAACATCCGGAACACGCCGCTCTGCAGCGCCGCGACCACGCCGCCGCCGCCCCCGCCGACGTTCGACAGCGTGCCGACCGCGCGCGCGCTGATGCGCTTGCGGCCGCGCAGGCCCGGCGGCGTCCGCAGGTAGGCGTCGAAAGCGACCGGCGACCAGGCGAACAGCTCCAGGCCTTCGACCGCGCCCTCGAGCCGGCCGGTGATGCTGCCGATCTCGAACGTCTGCGTCACCAGGGCGAGGTCGAGGTTCTTCATCTCGATGTCGGCGAACATCCGCGGCCAGCGGCCGAGCGGATCCTGCAGCCGGATGTTGCGGCCGACGATCGTGCCGTCGAACACCCGCGCCTCGAGATCGCCGCCGAAGGTCAGCAGCTTGTCACGGAACTCGACCCGCGGGATGCGACCCGAGAGCGTTCCGGCGAATTCCGGCCAGCCGAAGGCCTTGGCGAGCTTCGGCATGCTGATCGGCTCGATGTCGCCTTCGAACTCGAGCGCCTGCTTCTCCGTGCCGGCATCGCGCAGCGCCAGCGCGCGGATCGCGATCGCGCCGTCGAAGACCGGCAGCCGCGCGGGCTTCAGCAGCGCGAACGACAGACCCTGCGCCGCGAAGTCGAGTCTCGCGGCGCCGCCGGCGAGGCCGTAGGCGCCGCCCTCGGCCCATTCGAGATGCGAGGCGCCGGGCGCCGGCGCACCGTCCGGCGCCCAGTGCAGCGCGCCGCGCAGGTCCTTCATCCAGAGCCGGCCGCGCGTGTCGCGCAGCTCGAGTCCGGCGAGCTCGGCGTCGGCGCGCCGCAGCGCATCGTCGGCGATCTCGATGCGTCCCGAGAGCGAGCCGGAGGTCTGGAGCGTACCGAAGTCGGTCGCTGCCAGCGCGATCTGCAGGAAGCTCGTGTAGGCGGCGGGCAGCTCGATGCGCTCGACGTCGAGCGTCGCCGCCTGCACGCGCGGGCCGTCCGCGGCGAAGCGCAGCCGCGCCTGGCCGCGCGCCCGCACCAGCCGCTGCTGGTCGATCGCCAGCTCGTCGACCGTCAGCGTGTCGTCGCGCCAGCTGCCGCGTGCGTCGACCACCAGCGGGTTCGCGCCAAGGTCGAGCAGCACCGGGCCGGCGAGCGCCTGGCCGCCGGCGCTCGCCAGTCGTGCGCTGACACCGAGCGCGCCGCCGCGCGCCGCCGCGAGCTCGGCGCTGAATACGACGGCGAGGTTCTCGCCGATCGTCGTGCCCGCCTCGTTCGAAAAGCCGGCTTCGCGCAGCGTCAGCATGACCTGGCCGGCGTCGAGCGCCTCGCGGCCGCGCAGCGTCGCCTGACCGTCGATGCGCCCCGCGACGTCCAGATCGGCCGGCAGCGTCACGAACTTCGACAGCCAGCCGCGCAGGCCGGGCAGCGTGACGCCGTCGAGGCCGGCTTCGGCCGACCACTGCTGCGGCCGGCTCAGCACCGTGAAGCGGGCCAGTCCGCCGCCGAGCGGGATGCGCCGGCCGCGCGCATCGAACGCGCCGCCGTCGAGGTCGTAGCTCGCCGCGACCGCGAACTCGAGCGGGCCGATCGGGCTGCCGGTCGCGGTGACGACGGCCCGCGGGCAGCCGGGCCGCGGCGCATCCAGCACCGGCGCAGCGCAGCGCAGGTCGAGCTTCGTGATCGCGCCGAGCCCGTCCTCGAGGTCGACGCGCGCCACGCGCAGGCGCGCGCTCGGCCGCGCCGGCGTCGCCAGGTCGAGCTCCAGGTGCAGATCGCGTGCCGCGACGCCGGGCGCGCTCACGCGGCGCGCTTCGATGACCAGGCCGTCGAGCGCGGCGGCGGGGCGCCAGGCGGCCGCGAACATCACGACGCACAGCAGCGCGAGCGCGCGCCACGGTCGCCTGCGCCCGCCGTCGAAAGGCCGCGACGGGCCGTGTGCGTCGCCGGGGCGCCCCGACTGACCAGGTCCGTCGCCGGAGTGCCGCGATGGTCCATGCCCGCGGCAGGCGTGCGGCACCGCCACTGCGGCGGCGTCTGCGACGCGCTGGCCGCTGCCGGAACGGACCGGCATCCTTCGACTCCAAGCTCGCATGGATGCCGATTCTACCTGCCGCGCCTGCACCCGCCGGGTCGTTCGCCTGGCCGCTGTGCTCGGCTTGGCCGGCTGCGGCACGCAGTTCCTTTACAACCGCTTCGACACCGTGCTGCATTTCTACGTGTCGACGCAGGTCGATCTCGAAGACGCGCAGTCGCGGGGGCTGCGGCGCACGCTGCGCGAGCTGCTCGACTGGCATCGCCGCAGCGAGCTGCCGCGCTATGCGCAGTTCGCCGAGTCGCTGGCCCGCGATGCGGCGGTGCCGCTCGGTCGCGCGCGTATCGATCGCGCCCAGCTCGAGATAGAGGTCCTGTGGCGCGATGCGCTCGCGCGCGGTGCGCCGGATCTCGCACACTGGCTCGCCGGCCTACAGCCGCGGCAGCTCGACGAGCTGCTCAGGAGCCTCGGCGAGGACGACGGCGAGCTGCGCGAGAAGTACTGCGAGGCACCCGAGGAGCGGCGACGGCGCGAACGCCTGCAGAGCCTGGTCGAGTCGATCGAGGACTGGGTCGGCCGGCTGGATGCGGCGCAGCGCAAGCTGGTGAGCGAGCGTTTCGCACGCGTGACTCCGGCCGGCTGCGGCTGGGTCGAGAGCCGCCTGCGGCATCGTCGGGCGCTTCGCGCCCTGCTCGAACGCGGTGCCGTGCAACCCGATGACCTCGCGGCCCTGACCGATCTCATGGTGCGGCCCGAGCAGCTCTGGGATGCGGACTACCGGGCGCGCTTCGAGGCCAACCGTGCCGTTATCGTCGGCCTGTTGGCCGAGCTGGACGCCACGCTCGATGCGCGCCAGCGGCGGCGCCCCTGCCCGATGGGTGTAGCACGGTGCGCCTGCACGTCGCGAGACTCCCCGCCTTTGTCGGCGGTTGCCAACACTGTCGCCAGCCGCCGAAACCGTTACGGCCTTCGGGCCGACGCCATGCGCAGTCCTGCGCTACACTTTGCCTCGGTCTCAACAGGCGTCGGCGTCCACGAAGGGCGCGACGCGTCGAACGAGGCGTCGAGCCGTGACAGAGTCCAGCGGGCAGGCGGCGGAGTTCTCGGGCAAGCGCGCACTGATCGTCGACGATTCCAAGTCGGCGCGGGCGTTCCTCGCCAGGATGCTCGA
>JADLDF010000072.1 GCA_020846815.1 Gammaproteobacteria bacterium
AGCCGGCCCTGCACGGGCCTCTCAGTCTGTAGCGAAAGCGCCACAAAGCACGCAATAAGTGGCTGATTCGAAACAGATAAATTTCCGAGATTTCCCGGAACTTCCGACCACCACCCGACTCCAATTCCATGAGCACCGCAAGGTGCTCCCCGCTTCCCTCCCTGAGCGGGTACAGCCCGGCCCAACGAGACCTGTGCCGGGTTAGTCTGGCCCCGGTGGCTTCCTTCGGAGGTCACCGGGGCTTTCTTTTTGGTGCGCCAGCATCGCGGCCAGCGCATCCTGGGCGTCGCGTACGCCCTGCCCGTCGTGCGCCGAGAACAACTGCGCCGTCGCCGTCTCGCCGAGCACCGCCTGCGATTCGCGCAGCAGCTTCGCCTGCTCGGCACGGTTCAGCTTGTCGCACTTGGCCAGCAGCACGTGCACCATGCGGCGCGGCGGCTGCACCCACTCGACCAGCGCCAGGTCTTCGTCGCGGATGCCGCGGCGCGAATCCACGATCAGGAAAAGGCCGCGCAACGACTCGCGCCCGCGCAGCCGGTCGATCAGCGGCACCCATTTGCGACGCTCGTCGGCGCGCACCTCGGCAAAGCCATAGCCCGGCAGATCGACGAGCCGCTCGCCCGGCTCGAGCTGGAAGTAGTTCAGCAGCCGCGTCTGACCGGGCGTCTTGCTGGTACGCGCCAGCGCCTTGCGTTCGCAGATCGCGTTGATCGCACTCGACTTGCCGGCGTTCGAGCGGCCGGCGAACGCGACCTCGGCGCCCTCGTCCGCCGGGAACTGCGGCGCAGCGGCGACGCTCAGCATGAACCCGACACGCGGCCAGCGGCTCATGGACGCGTCCTGGTAGTCGCGCTACGACGCCCGGTGGCGCAAGCGCCGCCGAGCCCCCTGCATGCCCGCTGGCCGGATCGCGCCCGCCGGGCCGCGAAGCTCCCGATGGCGACCGGCTCCCAACCCTTTCCCGACATGCTCACTCCGTGGCGACAACCCTGAATAATCCGGCACTTGACTCGGGCCTCGGCCCGGCCCGGGCACCGGGACTTAGTGTACTATCCGCGCCGTCCGCCCCCTGTCCTGGAGCCGTCGAAGTCATGTCCTACGCGAAGCGTGTAGCCTGGGCCACCGCCGCCCTGCTGGGCCTGTCCGTCACTGCGGTGACCTCGACCGCGTTCGCCGCCGGCGCCCCCACGCCCATCATTCCCGGCCAGCTGCCGCCGGCCGGCAACGTCGAGACCGGCGCCCAGAAGGCCGCCGTCTGCACGGCCTGCCACGGTCCGAACGGCAACAGCGCCAACCCCGAGTGGCCGAACCTCGCCGGCCAGAACGCCGCCTACATCCGCGAGCAGCTGCTGCTGTTCCGCGCCGGCCAGCGCAGCGACCCGATCATGTATCCGATGGCTGCGCCGCTGAGCGACGAGGACATCGCCGACCTGTCGGCCTACTTCGCCGTGCAGACCCCGGCCGGCCTCGAGGCCGACCCGAACCACTGGCAGAGCGGCGAGCGCCTCTATCGCGCCGGCGACCGCCGCCGCGACATCCCGTCCTGCAAGGCCTGCCACGGTCCGGTCGGCCACGGCAATCCCGGCGCCGCCTATCCGGCACTCCAGGCGCAGCACTCGGTCTATACGATCAAGCAGCTCACGAGCTATGCGAACGAGCAGCGCTATGTCGACCAGACCGGCCAGAAGACCCGCTCGCGCAACGGTCACATGATGACCACGATCGCCAAGCGCCTGACGGCCGACGACATGCGCGACCTCGCCGCCTACATCCAGGGCCTGCGCTGACGCGGCGCCGGGCGATCACCCGCCGGCCCGTTCTGTACCGTACCGTCGACCGTTACCGATACCGGATCGAGGCACCGTGATGACGACACGACGACCCCTGCGGCTCGCGATCGCGGGCCTGACCTTCCTCGGCACCGTCGGCCTCGCGGCCTGCGCGCGCGAAGCCGCCGAGTCCGTCGACGCGGCCGACCCGTCCGCGTCCGCTGCCGCGGACCCGGCTGCAGTCGCCGCGCCGCCCGCCGCCGCCGCCGCGCCTGCCGAGACGCCCGCCACCACGGCGGTGCAGGAATCCTCGAGCCTGCCGGCCGAGGCCGGCGAAGACGCTCCCTCGGCCAGCGACGCCTCGCTCGAGCGCCTCGCGCAGCTGCCGGCGCAGGACCGCCTCCCGGCCGGCAAGTGGCAGGTCGGCAAGAACTACCAGCCGATCGTGCCCGCACAGCCGACCAACGTCGGCCCCGGCAAGGTCGAGGTCATCGAGGTGTTCTGGTACGGCTGCAACCACTGCTACGCCCTCGACCCCTTCCTCGAGAGCTGGAAGAACAACAAGCCGGACTACGTCGAGTTCGTGCGCCTGCCCGTGATGTGGGGCCCGGCACACAAATCGCACGCGCGCTTCTTCTATACGCTGCAGGCACTCGGCCGCGACAAGGACCTGCACGTCAAGGCCTTCGACACCATCCATCGCGGCAACAACCCGCTGCTCGGCAACGACGAGGAGTCGAGCTACCGCGCGCAGCTCGCCTTCGCCAAGGCCAACGGCATCGACGAGAAGAAATTCGCCGACGCCTATCGCTCGATGTGGGTCGACACCAAGCTGCGCCAGGCCGAGGA
>JADLDF010000073.1 GCA_020846815.1 Gammaproteobacteria bacterium
AGTTCTCGGGCAAGCGCGCACTGATCGTCGACGATTCCAAGTCGGCGCGGGCGTTCCTCGCCAGGATGCTCGAGAAGCACGGCCTCGAAGTCGATACCGCCGAGACGGCCGAGCAGGCCATCGTCTACCTCGCCCGCACTCGTCCCGACGTGATCTTCATGGACCATCTGATGCCGGGCATGGACGGCTTCCAGGCGGTGCAGTCGATCAAGAACAACCCACGCACCGCGACCATTCCGATCATGATGTTCACCTCGCAGGAGGGTGAGCTCTACCTCGGCCAGGCGCGCGCGCTCGGTGCGCTCGGCGTGCTGCCGAAGCAGGTCAAGCCCGCCGAGGTTTCCACCGTGCTGCACCAGCTGCGGCTGGTACCCGATCGGCGCAAGGCGCGCGTGACCGCGTTCGAGCCGGGCAACGCCATCGCACACGAGGCCTTCCAGCGACCGGCGTCGGCGGTGTCGATCGGCGGCGTGGCCACCGGCACCGGCGGCGCAGCGGTCGCCTCGGCTCCGCCACCGACGGGCGAGCCGCCGTTGACGCCGGCGCAGCTGCGGGCCCTGGTCGAGGGCGTCATGCGCGATCAGGTCTCGGACCTGCGCCGTTCGTTCTCCAACCTGCTCGACGACCACGCGGAGCGCTTGCTCGGCGAGCTGCGCGATGACCTCTCGGGCGCCACCACGGTCGTCGGCGCCGACCCGGCCGGTGAGGCACTGTTCGCGGCCCACGAGCCGGCGCCGCGCGCTGCGCGCGCGCCCTGGCTGATCGCCGCCGGCGCGTCGTTGCTGGCCGCCGTGTTCGCCGTGCTGTGGTGGCGCGAGGCCGATGCCGGCCGCGGTCTCGCGTCGCAGCTCGCCGATACCCGCGCCGCGCTGCTGGCGCGGGGCGCCGCGGCCGCGCGTGCCGACGCGCCACCGCCGCGCGTGCCGGCGCCTGGTGCCGGTCCCGCCGCGGGCGCGGCCGCACCGGGCTGGACCAGCGCGCCGGCACCGGCTGCGGCGCCGGCAGCCGCGGTCGCCAGCGCATCGGTGCAGCCGGTGCCTTATGGCGAAGTGCCGGTCTCGGGCGAGCGGCTCGAGTCGCTGCGTCGCCTGCTCGACGATCTCGCCGGCCGCAGCTTCCGTGGCATCGTCACCGTGACTTCCTTCCCCGGGCGCTACTGCCTCGCCGGCTCCGCGATCGACGGCTTCGAGCCGGTCGCGGCCGATGCGCCGCTGTCGAAGTGCGAGGTGCTCGGCAACCCGTTCGACGAGCAGCTCGGTCCGGCGCAGCGCGAGCCGCTGGTGCTCGCGAATCTGGTCGGTGCGATCCGCCAGCGCAGCGGCGGCGCGATCGAGGTGCAGCTCGTCAACGGCGCCGAGACGCAGCGCGTCGCGGCCTATCCCGAGCCGGTCGCCCGCGCGACCGCCGGCGACTGGAACCGCGCCGCCGCCGCCAACAACCGCCTCGAGATCCGCGTACAGCCCCGCTCGCCGTGACCGTCCGCGTCGTCGACGCTTCCTTCCGTCCACCGTGGTGGCTGCGGGGCCGCCACCCGCAGTCGGTGCTGCCGAGCCTGCCGCTGCGACGCCTCGCCATCGAGCGCCAGGCGGCGTCGCTGCGCGCCGCGAGTCGCGAGCGCTGCATCGACTGCGGCGACGGCGTCACGCTGCAGGCCTTCCATGCGCCGCCGGCGACCGCGACGGCGTCGGGCTCGACGCGCGATGCGGCGCTCGCGGTGCTGCTGCATGGCTGGGAGGGCAGCGCCGAGTCGCTCTACGTCCTGTCGCTCGCGCAGCGGCTGCACCGCCACGGCTACGACGTCGTGCGGCTCAACCTGCGCGATCACGGCGACTCGCACCGCCTGAACCGCGAGCTGTTCCATTCCTGCCGGCTGCCCGAGATCGTCGGCGCCGTCGCGAGCCTGCAGGCCGGCTTTCCGTACCATCGCCTGCTGCTCGCCGGCTATTCGCTCGGCGGCAACTTCATGCTGCGCGTCGCGGCCGAAGCGCGCCGCGCGCGGCTGCGGATCGCCGGTACGGTCGCCGTCTCGCCGGTGCTCGATCCGGCGCGTACGCTCGAGGCCCTGGAGTCGGGGCTGTGGATCTACCCGCGCTATTTCGTGCGCAAGTGGTCGCGTTCGCTGCGCCGCAAGCAGTCGGCCTGGCCCGATGCCTTCGACTTCGGGCCGCTGCTGCGCTCGCGCGATCTGCGCCGCATGACCGCGGACCTCGTGCTCGCGCACACCGAGTACCCGGATCTCGAAGCCTACCTCGCGGGCTACGCCATCACCGGCGAGCGCCTCGCCGGCCTGACGGTGCCGGCGACGATCGTCACCGCGCTCGACGATCCGATGATCCCGCCGCGGGATCTCGACCGGCTGCCGCGCGAGCCGCGACTGCGCGTCGTCGTCACCGAGCGGGGCGGGCACTGCGGCTTCACCGAATCGCTCGCAGGAGCAGGAAGCTGGATAGATCGCTTCGTGCACGCGGAGTTCGAGCGCCAGCTCGCCGACGGCGAGTCGACGCTGGCGGCTGCATTCTCCTTCGCGCCCGCGCCCGCAGTGGCGAGCGTGGCCGGCGAGTCATGCGTGCCGGTCTGCGCCGCAGCGGAGGCGTCTGGCGCTTCCGGCGGGGCCGCCACCACCGCTACGGCGGCGGCCCTCGCAGCCTCCGGCAGGGCCACCGCCACCGCGGCGGCGGCGCCTGCCGCTTTCGCCAGGGCCGCTGCCACCACCGCAGGCTCGCAGTGAGCACCGCCGTTCGTTCGTGGCGCGTGCTGCTGCTGGCCCTGGCGCTGCTGCCCGCGCTGGCGCAGGCCGAGTGGTTCCGGCGCGAAGCGGCGATCATGGGCACGCGCATCTACGTCGAGCTCTGGGCCGACGAGGCCGCGGCCGGCGAGGCCGCGGTCGCGGCGGTCATCGCCTCGATGCACGATGTCGACGCGATGATGAGCACCTACAAGAGCGCGAGCCAGCTCTCGCAGGTCAATGCGCGCGGCGCGCGCGAGGCCGTGAAGGTCGATCGCGAGCTGTTCGACGTGATCCGTGCCTCGCTCGAGTTCTCGAAGCTCACCGGCGGCGCTTTCGACGTCACCTACGCGAGCGTCGGTCATCTCTACGACTACCGCGCCCGCCAGCGTCCCACCGACGCGCAGATCTCACAGGCCCTGCCCGGTGTGAACTGGCGCAACGTGCGACTCGATCCGGCCGCGCTGACCGTGAAGTTCGATCGACCCGGCATGCGCATCGACCTCGGCGGCATCGCCAAGGGTTACGCCGTCGATCGCGCGATCGGGCTGCTGCAATCACGCGGCATCGCGCACGCCGTCGTCTCCGCCGGCGGCGATTCGCGCATCATCGGCGACCGCTTCGGCCGTCCGTGGATCGTCGGCATCCGCCATCCGGACGATCCCGGGCGCCTGATCACGCGCATCCCGCTGGTCGATACCGCGATGTCGACCTCGGGCGACTACGAGCGCTACTTCGACGAGAACGGCGTCCGCCATCACCACATCCTCGATCCGAAGACCGGCCGTTCGGCGAGCAAGGTGCGCAGCGCGACCATCCTCGC
>JADLDF010000074.1 GCA_020846815.1 Gammaproteobacteria bacterium
ACTTGAAGAACGGCAGGTAGAACGTGGTGTCGGCCGGCGACTTGGCCGTGTACCAGAGCAGCAGCGCGGCGCCGAGGCCGCCGACCGACTGCCAGAAGTATTTCCAGCGGGCGATGAGGCCGCGCGGATTCTTCTTGATGAGCTTCAGGTAGTCGTCGACGAAGCCGACCGCGCCGAAGATCACGGTGACGCCGAGCACCACCCAGACGAAGCGGTTGCCGAGGTCCGCCCAAAGCAAGGTCGCGACCGTGATCGCGACCAGGATCAGCAGCCCGCCCATGGTCGGCGTGCCGGCCTTGCGCAGATGGGTCTGCGGACCGTCGTCGCGGACCACCTGGCCGATCTGGTAGCGCGACAGGCGCTCGATCATGCGCGGGCCGATCAGCAGCGCGATCGCCAGCGCCGAGGTCGATGCCAGGATCGCCCGCAGCGTCAGGTAGGAGAACACGTTGAAGAACGTGATCTCGGCCGACAATTGCTTCGCAAGCCACAACAGCATCGATCAGCCCACCTGCGTCGTCTTCGTGCCGCCACCGGCCGGCGCGATCGTCTCGACCACGCGTTCCAGGCGGTTCACCCGCGATCCCTTGACCAGCACCCGCACTCCTGCCTCGAGCTCCGCATCCAGCGTGCGCGCCAGCGACTCGCCGTCCGGGAACCAGCGTGCGCCGGCGCCGAAGCGCTCGACCGCGATGCCGGCGAGCGTGCCGGTCGCGTACAGCCGCTCGATGCCGCGCTCGCGCGCGTAGCGGCCGATCTCGGCATGCGAGTCCGCCGCGAACTCGCCGAGCTCGGCCATGTCGCCGATCACGAGCCAGCGTCGGCCGTCGAGGTCGGCGAGCACGTCGATGCCGGCGAGCATCGAGCTCGGGTTGGCGTTGTAGGAGTCGTCGATGACCCAGGCCCCGGAGCGCGCCGTACGGAAGTTCAGCCGCCCCGGCACCGGGCGCATCGCGCCGAGGCCGGCCGCGACCTGTTCGAGGCTCGCGCCGGCGGACACGGCCGCGGCCGCGGCGCCGAGCGCATTGCCGACGTTGTGCATGCCGGCGAGTCTGAGCTCGACGGAGGCGCGTCCCTGTGGCGAGATCAGGGCGAATCGTGTCCGGAAGCCGTCGGCGCCGACCGAGGTCGCGACCTCGACGGCGCGGAAATCCGCGGCCGCGTCGAGACCGAAGCCGACGATGCGCGCACGGGTCATGCCGCGCCACAGCGGCGCGAACGCGTCGTCGACATTGACCACGGCGATGCCGTCGGCTTCGAGCCCGGCGAACATCTCGCCTTCGGCGCGCGCCACGCCTTCGAGGCTGCCGAAACCCTCGAGGTGCTCGGCACCGGCGTTGGTCACGATGCCGATGCCGGGCAGCGCGAAGCGCACGAGCTCGGCGACGTCGCCGGCGCGGTTCGCACCCATCTCTATGACGGCATGGCGATGCGTCGCATCGAGGCGCAGCAGCGTCAGCGGCACACCGATGTGGTTGTTGAGATTGCCGCGCGTGGAGAGCACCGGCCCGCCCTGGGCCAGGATCGCGGCGATCATCTCCTTGCAGGTGGTCTTGCCGTTGCTGCCGGCGACGCCGATCACGGGGATCGCGAAGCGCCGCCGCCAGGCGTTGGCGGCGCGCTGCAGCGCGAGCTGCGTGTCGTCCACGGCGATCAGCGGCAGCACGGCGCCGCCGGGCCCGCGCGCCGCGCCCTGCGGCGCGAGCATGGCGGCGACGGCCGAGGCCTCGACGACGGCACCGGCGGCACCGGCGGCGAGCGCCTGCGAGACGAACGCGGCGCCGTCGAAACGCGGCCCGCGCAGCGCGACGAACAGCTCGCCGCGCCCGACGCTGCGCGTGTCGGTGGAGACTGCGGCGAACGCCGCGTCCGCGCCGTGCAGCGTGCCGCCGCAGTCGGCCGCGAATTCGCCGAGCCGCCGCGTCATGGCCGCACCTGCGCATCGTGCCGGTCGGCCGCCGCCTCGGTCGCGGCCGCGCTCGTGGCCGTGGCCGCCTCGCCAGCGAGGCCGAGGGCGGCGCGCGCGACCGCCTGGTCGCTGAACGCGCGCCGCTCCCTGCCGACGATCTGGTAGTCCTCGTGCCCCTTGCCGGCGATCAGCACGACGTCGCCGGCGCCGGCCTGCGCGAGCGCCGCGCGGATCGCCTCGGCGCGATCGTGTATCACCGTGGCCTGCCGGCAGGCCGGCAGGCCGGCGACGATGTCGGCGACGATGCGCTGCGGCGATTCGCTGCGCGGATTGTCGTCGGTGAGCACGACGACGTCGGCGAGCTGCGCCGCGATCGCACCCATCTGCGGACGCTTGCCGGCGTCGCGGTCGCCGCCGCAGCCGAACACCACGTGCAGCCGCGCGCGACAATGGCCGCGCGCCGCCTGCAGCGCCTTGGCGAGGGCATCGGGCGTATGGGCGTAATCGACGATCGCGAGCGGACCCTCCTCGCCACCGATCGCCTCCATCCTGCCCGCTGGCGCACGGCCGCGCGCCAGCGCCGCCACCGCCGCCTCGGGCGCAACGTCGAGCGACAGCAGGCAGCCGAGCACCAGCAGCGCGTTGTCGGCGTTGAAGTCGCCGATCAGTGGCACGACCAGCGCATGAGCGCCGAAGCTGCCGTCGACCTCGAGCTCGAGGCCGCGGCCGGAGCTGCGCGTCGCGCCGGCCTGCAGCACGCGCGCGCCGCGAGCCGCGAGCCGCTGCAGGGTCGCATGCGACTCCGGCCGGCGCGAGACCAGCAGCGTCGCCGCCGCGTCGCCGCTGCGCAGCGAGGACTCGGCGAGCGCGGCGCCGAAAGCGTCGTCGACGTTGAACACGCGCGCCGCGAGCGACGGCCAGCCGAAGAGCCGCGCCTTGGCCGCGCCATAGGCCGCCATGCTGCCGTGGTAGTCCAGATGGTCGCGCGTCAGGTTCGTGA
>JADLDF010000075.1 GCA_020846815.1 Gammaproteobacteria bacterium
GCGGTACTGGTGGGTACGGGGGCGGCTGCGGCCGCAGCATGGCAGGGCGCGGCCGGTGCCGCGCCGCAGGCCGGCTCGGTGAGCCCGCAGGGCGCGCGATTCGCGGACCGGGTCGCGCTGGTCACCGGCGCGACCTCGGGCATGGGGGCGGTCACGGCGCGCGCGCTCGCGGCCGCGGGCGCGAAGGTGGTGTTCTGCGGCCGGCGGGTCGACGAAGGGCGTGCCGTCGAGCGCTCGATCCGCGAGGTCGGCGGCGAGGCGCTGTTCGTGCAGGCCGACGTGACGCGCGAGGAGGAGGTCCGGGCGCTGCTCGCCACGGTCGCGTCGCGGCACGGCCGCCTCGACTACGCGTTCAACAACGTCGGCACCAGCGGCCGCCAGGCGCCGCTGCACGAGCTCTCGACCGCGGACTTCGATCTGGTGATGCAGACCAACCTGCTCGGCAACTTCCTGCAGATGAAATACGAGATCCCGCTGATGCTCTCGGGCGGCGGCGGCTCGATCGTCGGCAACAGCTCGATCGCGGGCCTGCGCTACCTGCCGAAGCTGCCGCACTACACCGCCGCCAAGCACGGCCTCATCGGCATGTACTGCGCGGCAGCGGTCGAGTACGCCAAGCAGAAGATACGCATCAACGTGATCTGCCCGGGGTTCATCAAGACCGAGAAGGCGATGCGCGTGACCGGGGGCAACGAGAAGATCTTCGACTCGCGGATCCCGATGGGCCACATCGGGCAGTCCGAGGACGTGGCCGACGCCGTGCTGTGGCTGTTCTCGGACGAAGCGCGCTACGTGACCGGTGCCGTGATCCCGGTCGATGGCGGACAGTCCGTGTTCTGAAGCTCGGCCGCGGCGCGCGCACGTCGTGGTTCGCGCCGCCGCCGTGGCGGCACGGCGCCCGGGCTCAGCGCGCTGCAGCGTCGCGGGCGTCGGTCGGCTGCGAGATCGCCTCGAACGTCTTGAAGTAGCAGCGGCTGCCGTCGGGCAGCATGATCCCGGCGAAGCGGTCGACGGTGCGTTCACCGCGCGTGACGAACGCGATCTTGTCGGTGAACTTCAGCCCGATGCACTTGCTCATCAGCGTGGCGCGGTAGCGACGGCCGTCGTTGGTGCGGATGATCAGCGCTTCGTTCGACAGCGCCTGCCAGTCGTCGATGCGGTAGCCCTGCACCGCCGCGCGCGGTGCCGGTGCCGGCGAAGGCGCCTGGTCGGCACGCGTCGCGGTCGTGGCCTGCACCGCCGCCAGCGGCAGCACCAGGGCGGCCAGCCGTCGCGAGGTTCCGGCGTTGCGCTTCATGACGTCGTTGACCCTGCGAGGCCGCGGAAGTTCAACCCGCCGCGGGCCGCGGAGTGCCACCCTGCACGGCAGCGAAACTGCGGCGCGCCTGCTGAATGCCGGCATAGATCCGCCGACCTTCCGCGCCCGCTGCGCGCAGCAGCTCGTCGTGCGTCGGGCGCAGCGCCGCGATCCACTGCGCGCGCTGCGCCGGCGTCAGGCGGTGCACGCGGAATTTCAGCTTCGCGGCCTGGGCATAGTCGGCCTCGATCTCGGCGCGGACCTCGCGGCGGATCTGCGTCGCCGTCGGATAGGCGTCGCGCAGGATCTTGCGGTGCCGCGGGTCGAGCCGGTCCCACCAGCGCTTGTCGGCGACGATCATCGACATCCCGAGGCTGTGGTCGGTGAGCGTCAGGTGCGGCGCTTCCGGCGCAGTACCGGTGCGCGAGTACAGCGTCACGCCGTTCTCGCCGGCCTCGATCAGCCCGGTCTGCAGCGACGGGATGATGTCCGTGAACGGCAGTGGAATCAGGTCGGCGCCGAGCGCGCGCCCGAGCAGTTCGGCGCTCTTGCTCGCCGCGACGCGGAAGCGTACGCCGCGCGCATCGGCGGGCACGAGGATCGGCTTGCCGCGGCTCCAGATCTGCTGGAAGCCGAGGTCGTACATCACGATCAGCTCGAGCCCGCGCGAAGCCAGCAGCCGCGCGTACTCGCGCGCCAGGTAGCTGTCGAGGACGTAGTCCGCCTCCTGGGCACTCTCGAACAGATAGGGCGCGTAGATCAGTGCCATCTCCGGCACGATCGTCGAGGCGATCAGCGAGGAGAGGTTCGCGTACTGCACGCGACCGCGGCGCAGGCCGGAAACCAGGTTCTCCTCCGAGCCGAGCTCGCCGTGGATCAGCATGCGCACGTCGATCTCGCCACCGCCGGCGGCGACGGCGCGCTGGCCGAAAGACAGCCAGTGCGCCTCGCCGACGGTGCCGCGGAACGAGGTGCCGCCGACCACGACCTGCAGCTTGCCCGCGGCCCAGGCCGGCACGAGCGGACCCGTGGTCACGGCGGCGAGCGTGGCGAGAGCCTGCCGTCGGCTGATGAAGGCGCGGCGGGCAGGGCGGTCGGCTTGCGGCATGGCGAAGTCTCGGGGTCCATCCACGAAGCCGCGATTATAGGGGCGCGTCCGCCACGATCCGCCACGATGGGCCGGCGATCTGCCCGGATCGCATCACCGCGACGTCGTCGCGACTTGCGGAAATGGCTCCGAGGGCGGGATTCCATCCACCATCGACCCCCCGCCGGAGACGACGATGAACACCGCAAGCACTTTCTCGAGGCTTCGTGACTGCCGCCTGGGCGCCGCGGTCGCGACGGCGCTGCTGCTCGCCCAGATCGCGCCGACCCCGGGCATGGCCGCGACCCCCGAGGCGTCGGCGCGCGCTTCGAAGCCCGAATCGGTCGGCGTCGCCGGCGGTTTCGCGGTCGGTGCCGCCGCCGGCGGTCCGATCGGCGCGCTGGTCGGTGCCGCCGCCGGTGGCTGGCTCGGGGATCGTATGCACCGCGAGAGCCGCGATCATGCCGCGACGCGCGAGCGCCTGGCGGCGGCCGACCGCCGCGCTGCCGGACTGTCCATGCATTTGATGTTCCGCACCGCAGATGCGCAGGTGCGAGTCGACGACGAGCCGCTGCTCGCCCAGTTCGCCGCGCTCGCGACCGCGATGCCGGCAGCGACCGTGCACGTGACCGGCTTCACCGATCCGCGCGGATCGGCGCGCTACAACGCCGCGCTGGCCACGGAGCGCGCGAGCGGCGTGGCTGCGAGGCTCATCGATGCAGGCGTGCCGGCCGATCGCCTGGTCGTCGGCGCGGAGATCGCCGAGCCGCTCGATCCGGCGGCGGCCGTGGACCTCGATGGCTATGCGTTCCAGCGGCGTGTGACGCTGCGGATCCAGGCGCCGGCGACGACGACGCAGGGCGGCCTGGCGCAGCGCCGCTGAGGCGCGCCGACTCGAGCCCGGACCCGGCGGGCGGCGCCTGCTGCGCCGCCCGCCGCAGGATCATTCCCAGGGCAGCGTGGTCGAGATGCTGAACCAGACCTTGCTCTCGGAGGTGAAGACGTCGCCCGGCGTGCCGTCGGAGGCCGCGAGGTCGCTGCCGTCGATCCACTTCAGCGCGAGCGCGAAATTGCCGATCGACTTGGCCACGCCGA